>CAIXDY010000159.1 GCA_903918325.1 uncultured Actinomycetes bacterium | reverse complement strand
TTCGATAGGTCTTAACTAGGTGTTGGGCGGTAATCGACTTCACACGGTAACCTTACCTCCATGTCTAAAACTCAGCCTCTTAACGCATCGGCCAAGGAACACACCCACAAGGAAATCATGATCATCCTGGGTGGCCTTATGACCGGAATGCTGCTCGCCGCCCTTGACCAGACCATCGTCTCAACGGCGCTTAAAAACATCGTTGAAGAATTTAACGGTCTCAACCACTACACATGGGTTGTTACTGCTTACCTTCTGACTTCTACAGCTTCTACCCCGCTGTACGGAAAAATTTCAGATATTTATGGACGCCGTGTGGTTTTCCAATTCGCAATCATTACTTTCTTGCTCGGTTCATTCCTAGCTGGCGCTTCACAGAACATGACGCAGCTCATTGCTACTCGTGCACTACAAGGTCTTGGCGCAGGTGGATTAATGGCGCTTACTTTCGTAATCATCGGTGACATTGTTCCGCCCCGTGATCGTGGAAAGTATCAAGGTTACTTTGGCGCAGTCTGGGGCTTGTCCTCAGTTGCTGGACCACTTCTAGGTGGATTCTTCTCTGACCACCACACGATTTTGGGTGTTACTGGTTGGCGTTGGATTTTCTACATCAACCTACCTATCGGAATTGCATCACTCATTATTACTTCAGCGGTTTTGCATATTCCTAAAGTAAAACGCGAACACTCAATTGACTATCTTGGTGCGATTTTGATGGTCGCCTCAGTTTGTTTAATTCTGCTCTCGGTTTCTATCTATGGCCCACAAAATGGCTGGACAGATAGTCGAACAATCAGTTACTTAGTTGCCGGCGTATTACTGGCAGTTTTGTTCTTGATGTGGGAAGGCAAAGCTAAAGAGCCAATTTTGCCGCTGCATTTATTCAAAAACCACACTTTCTCTATAACTTCCCTCCTTGGTGGAGTTATCGGCGCGGGTATGTTCGGCGCAATCGTTATGTTGCCTCTGTACTTCCAGGTTGTTAAGGGATACACCGCCACATCAGCTGGTCTTAAATTGATTCCGCTAATGCTTGGAATTGTCTCAACATCGATTGTTTCTGGAAAAATGATTTCAAAGCACGGTCACTATAAGCGCTTCCCAATTATGGGAACAGCTTTAATGACCCTTGGTATCTTGCTGATGACTCGCTTGCAGATTGACACCCCATATTGGGAGATTTCAATTTATGCGATCATGGTGGGTGCTGGACTTGGCTTATCAATGCAGACCATTGTTATCGCCCTGCAAAATGCGGTGGAATTTAAAGATATGGGTGTAGCAACTAGCTCAAATACTTTCTTCCGCTCACTTGGTTCTGTTTTCGGAACGGCAATCTTTGGAAGTATCTTGACTAACCGCGTTGTGCATTACATGGCATCAGGCTTTGGTGATTTAGCTAAAACAAATCCATCGGCGCTTTCTGGTTTTGATATGTCAAAGCTAGGTGCGCTAACAACGAACACCGCAGTCCTGAAGACTTTCCCACCGGTAATTAAGAACACGGCCCTAGAGGCCTTCGTTAACTCATTCCATATTGTGTTTTATGCCGCCGCACCAATTACTTTGCTCGGCCTAATCCTGGCCCTTATGTTGCGCGAAACTCCGCTGCGTACTTCTAAGGACTATGCCGCAGCTCGTGAAGAAGCGGCAGGCGAATCACTCGGTTAATGCAATCTCCATTTAAGGATCTGCCGCGAGAAGTTTCAATACTTGTCGCGGCATCCTTTTTTGTAGCTGTCGGCTTTGGCATTGTTCTACCCGCCATTCCAGTCTTTGCTAAATCATTTGGTGTCAGCAATACCGCAATTGGTCTAGTTGTTTCCTCATTTGCTATTGCCCGCTTTGCATCTGGATTAATTTCGGGAAAACTTGTGGACCTGTTCGGCGAACGATTGGTTTTTTCGAGTGGTGTTGCGATGGTTTCATTCTTTACTTTCATGGCCGGGCTCGCGCACTCATACCAGCAACTACTTATTTTTCGTACCGCAGGCGGTTTGGGCTCATCAATGTTCTCAGTTGCCGCAGGCTCAGTCATTATGCGATCAGTTGATGATGCCCATCGTGGTCGTGCCCAATCGGTATACAACGGTGCGTTTTTATTAGGTGGAATTTCTGGCCCGGCTATTGGTGGCTTGCTCTCAACTATTTCTTTGCGCGCACCATTCTTTTCATACTCTGTCATGCTGTTAGCTTCAGGAATTGTGGCTTTTCTTTTCCTGAAAGGTGAACACATAGGCAAAAAGATAAAGGGGCCTCAAGCAAGTAATCACACCACTATTCGTGAAGCGCTGGCTATGAAACCGTATCGAATCGCATTAGTGATTGCTTTTCTAGCTAACTGGGTCTTTTTCGGAATGCGATCTTCAATCTTGCCAATCTTTGTAACGCAGGAACTTCATTCCACAACGGCGGTTGTTGGTTATGGTTTTGCAATCAGCGCAGTTTTTCAAGGAATTCTTCTGATGCGCGCCGGACGTTTATCGGACAGCAAGGGCCGTCGCTTAGCTGCAGTAATCGGTTCATCAATTGGTTTAGTCGGGGTAATAGTCCTGGCGATGGCGGTACATCCGTGGATGTATTTAGCGTCCATGGCCATCATTGGTATTGGCGGTGCTTATTTATCAACTACTCCAGCCAGCATTGTGGGCGATGTTATTCATGGCAAAGGCGGACAAGTAATTGCAATTTTTCAAATGGCCGGAGATGCCGGAATGATGGTCGGCCCCATCATTATCGGTTGGTTGTCTGATGTTTATTCTTACCGAACTGCATTTGCTGCGTCGGCAGCGGTTTTTACAATCGCCGTAATTCTTGCAACACAAATTCCAGAGACCAGAAATGTAGAAGAGCCCCAGGATATGAACCTGAGGCCCTTCGAACAGCTGGATTAATTAATTATCGTTGCGCAAGATTGAGAGCAAACGAAGTACTTCCATATAGAGCCACACAATGGTGACCATCAAACCAAATGCTGCGCGCCAAGATTCAGCTTCTGGTAGACCTGCATTTACTCCATTTTGAATTTGATCAAAATCTAAAATCAAAAAGAAGCTAGCAAGAACCATTCCACCTGCGGCAATGAGCAAGCCAAAGCCACCGACGCTATAAATGCTGGCACCAAAGAATGAGCCAATGAAACCAACGAGTGCAAGTACTAAGTACCCCATCATTGCTGTCATTAATACTTTAGTGAACTTAGGAGTGACACGGATTCGTCCACTCTTATAAGCAAACAACATTCCGGCAAATGCACAGATAGTTACGATTACGGCTTGGCTAACAATGCCTTGGTAGTAACTGTTATAGATATGTGAAATCGTACCGAGAGCTAAACCTTCAAAAGCTGCATAAGCAATTGCTAATGCCGGCTTAACGCTCTTGCTAAAGCTATTGACCATAGCAAGTGCAAAACCACCGAAGACGCCCAGCATCATTGCGCCAGCGCCAAAATTAAGTGTCCATGCAGCTGCGCCTACGGCGACAAGTACTGCAAATAAAATTGCGGTGCGAGTGACTACGTCGTCAATCGTCATGCGACCAGTGCGCATCGATGATGCTGCCGGTGCGTTGTAAAGATCTTCCATCGCTGCGGGATCAGATTTAATCGTGCTCGGATCAAATGCAGCGTATCCACGCTGATTAAACGCCCGTCCTAAAACAGGGTTTGAACTGCGCATAACTTGTCTCTCCTTTTGTAGGTCCGCCAGAGTTTCTGACAGGTGCTATGTGTAACAAGGGCAGAGTCTAGAAGATTCCCGAACTCACAGTGCACGCTCAAATCGCGCCTATTAGAATAATTTCTATGACACTTGCATTCGTTACCGGTGGTTCGCGCGGTTTGGGCTTGGAAAGCGCTAGAGGCCTTCGCGCCGCAGGGGCTGACGTGGTTCTCTTGGCCAGCAATCGTTCAAGGCTGGAAAAAGCTGCCGAAGAAATTGGGGCTCGATTCAAAGTTCTAGATTTTAGTAATTTAGAACAATCAAAAACTCTCTTGGAAGAAGCGGTTGCAGAATTTGGAATCCCAGACACCGTCATTCTGGCTCACGGAGTTATGAGCGAAAAAATGTCAAAAACTTTAAAAACAAATATTGAGGAATGGCGCAGAGTTCTGGGTATTAATTTGGACTCTGTTTTTCTCTGTCTAAATATTCTTGCTCCAGGAATGGTTGAAAGAAAAAGCGGCCGAGTAGTTGTTTATTCAGCGTGCTTAGGTCGAATGAGTGGACCTGGAAACGCCGGTGGTTTAGCTCCATATCGAATCTCTAAAGCTGGAGTGAACGCGCTAGTAAGAAATTTAGCGCACGAAACTGGTTTGGGTTCGCGGGGATTTTTAATCGACGCCATCTGCCCTAATCACACCCGTACCGATATGGGCGGAGAAAATGCACCCCGAAGTGTGGCAGAAGGTGCAGAGACGGCAATTTGGTTAGCAACACGTGAATTTGATCCTGCAGTTGATCACACTGGTCTCTTCTGGGAAGACCGAGCAATTATTCCTTGGTAGTTAAAGCTTTACTATCTAAGGTCGCCGTTGCAATCATGTGTGGAACGGTGAGTGCCCAAACTACAACTAACAGTGACCATAAAAATGTCGATGTAAAAGCTTTTTGATTACTTACGGCCAAGCCAATACCCACAACTACGGTGCCTAAAAGCGCTGGTAAACCCGGCTTGATTGCGCAGATAAATGCAGCCTTAAGATCACCGGATGAAATTGCAGCCTGAGATTTTGGAAGTAGCGATGTTAAACGCGCAGTGTGGCGAAGTGCGTGCCAACAACCAAAATAAAACGAAAATGCAATTAGTGGTGGAGTTAAGAAAGCCAGCGCCGCAAGTAAAAGTAAATCAAGAACATTTCGATAGTACTTAAAGATTGCTAAGATAACTATCGCAACAACTGCCATAATCGTTATTGTTAACTTTAAAGTATCAGCAGAGTTTCCAGCCCAATGTATTAATTCTGGATTCACGCGATTAAGCGCATCCGAGCTGCGCTTCTGGACCAGAGGAATTATCACTGGCAAGCAACCGGCAGGTACTGCATATATTAATTTTAGAATCAGAGGTGAAGGTTCACGCTTACCCAATAGATCATTCTCGGAAATAAATGAAGCGTCACCAATTCCAAAATGCAAAGCGCTCATCCAAATGATGATTTGGAAACCAAGCACATTCCACTTGAGTATTGCAGCAATTGCCAGCGCAGCAATAGCTACATAAACGGTTATGAAAGCTATGAATCGACGTCGGGTGTTCCTCGGAATAGTAATGAGATGGTCTACCGCACCATGCGGGATCCCGATCATCAACGCCATGACCGATAAAACAACTTGCCAAGTCAGATTATTTTCACTTATTAAGGCGTGAAATAGAAGGCTGGTAACTACGGCGAAAAGGATTGCACCATTGGAAAATAACCGCACTTTAGAGAAAAGCCGGAGCTGCACTGAATCCATTGTGCGATTCTAGACTTCTCTGGAAAAAACGGCAGAATAGGCCCGTGCACAAATGGGGCTACATTGCGATGCTGACTTTCACCGTCTTTGGCTCATTCTGGCTGGAAATTGCTTTAAAGGTTGGTGTGCTTCGCAGAGTTAAGCGCTTGGCATTAACGATATTTCCAGTTGCGCTGATTTTTCTCGGTTGGGATGCTTATGCCATCGCAAGCAAGCATTGGCGATTTGATGCCCACCAAATGCTGGGGGTAGTTGGTCCATTCAATATTCCGCTAGAGGAATATCTTTTTTTTATAATTATTCCGATTGCTTCGGTTATGACTCTTGAAGGTGTGCGACAAGTTAAAAAGCACTGGCCGGTAGGTGATACTGATGAGCTATAGCGATCTCGCCATAACTTCGGTTTTACTCGTTGTGCTATTTGATCTCTTCATCGTGCGCACACAACTACTTACTAAAGCAGTTTTTTGGACCTCGTACGCAATTATCTTTCCCATGCAACTCATTACTAACTGGTGGCTTACTTCGCGCTTTATCGTAATTTATAACCCTGACATGATCATTGGGCGCAGGTTAGCTGGGGCGCCTATTGAAGACTTACTCTTCGGCTTTTCATTAATTCTGGCGACAACCTCAATGTGGGTCTACAACGGAAGACGTTTAAACCGTAAATAATTCTTAATTTAAAAAGGAATAACCAACTAGTAATAAAACCAGGATTCCCGCTACAGCTTTTACACTTCTAATTTCAAGGAATTTTTGGGTCGGCTTAATAAATGTTGCTAATAAAAGTAGCGCTCCTGGGATGATGATGCCGAGACTGTGAACTACCGAATTCTGGTGCCCGGTCTGATAGCGCATATTAATAAAACCCATCGCCACCAGAAGATATCCGCCAAATCGAAGGTTCGTCATATCCCCATCCTAACTGAGTTTGAGTGGAAAAAATAAGAGGGGCGCCGCTTGCGCGACGCCCCTCTTAGTAAGAGATTTAATTAGTAATGACTAATTAGTGATCGTCCTTCATGCCTTCTGCAACTGACTTCATCTTTGCAATCTTGTAGATTGTTAGACCGAATACGCACTTTGCAAGAACGTCTGCAATTGTGTATCCAATTTGACGATCAGTGAACAAGCTTGCCATCTGACTTGCAGATGGGTTCTTCACCAAGATTGGAATCAAGTATGAAATTGGGTAAACGCCCCATGTTGCGATCAATAGTAAGCGCAAGCGGCCAATTGTGGCTGCAACGCCTTCTGGTTGACGATCCAATGACTTTGTAAGTTCTACGAATAGAACATAAAGGATGTAAAGGAATGGAAGTGTTGACAAGATTCCGTAAAGAATCTTTGTTCCATTAGCTGATGAAATTTCACCTGGGTAACCCAAGATGATCATCGCTGCTGATGC
>CAIXDY010000158.1 GCA_903918325.1 uncultured Actinomycetes bacterium | reverse complement strand
GCTGCAGATGCAGCTTGGCCCAAACAAATTGTGCTGATATCTGGGCGTACAAATTGCATCGTGTCATAAATTGCAGTTAACGCAGTAAATGATCCACCAGGTGAGTTGATGTAAATCATGATGTCACGATCTGGATCCATTGATTCAAGGGTGAGCAACTGTGCCATGACATCGTTTGCAACGGTGTCATCAATTGGCTGTCCCATGAAAATAATGCGCTCTTCAAATAGTTTTGTATATGGATCTAAACGCTTAAAACCATATGCGGTTTTCTCTTCAATAGTTGGAAGAACGTAACGGCTAGTAATTTCGTGAATGTTATTCATTACGCTTTGCCTCCTGGAATTTGATCAGCAGATGATGCGACAAAATCTATAAATCCGTAGTCCTTGGCATCTTGTGCATTGAACCAGTTATCGCGATCTGAATCGGCAAGAATTTTTTCTAAAGGTTGACCTGTGTGCTTGGCATTTATTTCAGACATTGTGCGCTTTGTAATCGCCATCTGTTCTGCCTGAATACGAATATCAGTTGCAGTTCCACCGATTCCACCTAGTGGTTGGTGCATCAAGATGCGTGCATGTGGGGTTGCATAACGCTTGCCCTTAGTTCCAGCTGTTAACAAGAACTGGCCCATTGAAGCCGCAATTCCCATTCCAACTGTTACAACATCGTTCTTGATGTATTGCATCGTGTCGTACACGGCCATACCTGCAGTTACTGAACCGCCAGGTGAGTTGATGTACAAATGAATATCTGCTTTTGGATCTTCGGCAGATAGAAGTAAAAGTTGTGCGCAGACCATATTGGCCATTTCGTCGCGAACTTCGCCCGTTAAGAAAATGATGCGGTTATGCAACAGTCGGGTATATATCTGGTCATCCATACGAGCTACTGAATCCACGTGGGTATTCCTCCTGATTGCAATTTGTTTCCTGTAGTGACCTTAACAATGTTGCGGGCCAAATGCTTCCCAATAATGGGAAAAAGGAGCGTGAAGTAGCGAATGTTCGCTTAGGGCTAAAGCCTTAAGCCTTTTCTTCTACTTCTTCTACTAGACCAGCCGGTCCACCTTGTGGGCGCAAAGTCTCAAGATCGATAACGGCACCAGAAGGATCTTTAACTGTGATGCGACCAAGAACTGAGGCCAAAGCCTTTGCGCGCGTTACTTCGGCAACTAACTGTGAAATCTGCCCAGCCTTTTGGAGTTCTTCAGCAAATTGCTGAGGAGCCATTCCATAACGCTGTGATGTGCGGACTAAGTATTCAGTTAATTCAACTTCAGTCACTTGAACATCTTCAGTTTGAACGATTGCATCAAGCAAGAAATCTGATTTCAATGATGAGCGAACTTGGCCATCAACTTCGGCACGGTGTTCAGCATCTTCCATACGACCTTCGCCCTCAAGGTGATCATTTACTTCTAGTTCAACTAAATGATCAGGGACTGGAATATCAAGATCGGCTAATAGCTTTTCAACTAAGCGATCGCGTGCTTGTGCACCTTGTTCCATCTTCTTAACGCGGCCTAGGCGCTCGCGGAAATCTTCGCGAAGTTCAGCAAGGGTGTCGAACTCTGAAGCCAACTTTGCAAAAGCATCATCAACCGGTGGAAGTTCGCGCTCTTTAACGGCCTTCACAGTTGCTTCTACTTCGCCCTTCTCGCCTTCTTGCTGGCCAACAAGCTCAGTTTCAAAGCGCTTTGTATCGCCAACATTCATGCCAATCAAAATCTCATCAAGACCAGGGATCATCTTGTCTGAACCAACTTCGTAAGAAAGATCATTCGCTTGTCCACCATCGACAGATTCGCCATTGATAAAGGCATTCATATCAAGTGTTGCAAAGTCGCCATTAACAACTGCGCGTTCCACGGTTGTTAACGTTCCAAAACGTGTGCGCAATGATTCAACTTGCTCATCGATGTCTTCTTCAGTAACTGCGACATCATCAACATCAATAACGATCTTTGAGAAATCAGGCAACGTTACTTCTGGGCGAACATCTACTTCAACAGTAAATACAAGCTTCTCGTTATCGACAAACTCTTTAACATCTACAACTGGGCGGCCAATAACAGCTACTGAATGCTCACGAGCTGCTTGACCGTAGAAATCTGGAAGCGCTGCATTGATTGCCTCGTCCAAAACTGTTCCACGACCTACGCGCTGATCGATCATTGATGATGGAACTTTTCCTTTACGGAAACCAGGAATGTTTACTTGAGTAGCTACCTTCTTATATGCATCAGCTACGTGTGAAGTCATTTCTGTGTAGGCAACTTCGATATCAAGACGAACGCGAGTTGGAGAAAGAGTCTCGACGGTGCTTTTCACAAATACTCCTAATTAAGTTACGAGTTAAAAAGAACTGGTCGGGGCGGGGAGATTCGAACTCCCGGTCTCCTGCTCCCAAAGCAGGCGCGCTAGCCACTACGCTACGCCCCGAGGCGCAATGCAGGAGTCTAGACGAGATTTCACTCATCTCTTACCGACCCAGTACCTTTAGCCTCGAAGCACCACATGCGGGTGTAGCTCAATGGTAGAGCCCCAGCCTTCCAAGCTGGCCATGCCGGTTCGATCCCGGTCACCCGCTCCATATCTTTTAGCCGATAGAGCCCACTTTGTTTATTAGGGCATAACCTGTAAATGAAATAGTAGGAGTACCCGCTGTTCCCAATTGTTCAAATACTTGAATCTTGAATGAGTTAGTCACCGAGGTAGTTATGGTTCCAATAATTAGAAATTGGATGTGCCTTCCCTCATTACCTGAAATTACGGCCACGCTATCAGCAGCGAATACTTGGAAGATTGGAACTGCGGCGGCATCATTTGCTGCCAAGCGAATTCCAATATTTAGAGGAGTCGTGAAAGATGATGGTGAATACACACCTTCAAAAATGATTTGGAAAGTGTAAGCGCCGCCAGCTTCTAAGGCACCAAAAGTCAGCCAACTTGTAACTGCTCCTGACGGAGATGCAGAAAGAAATGTTTGATCCAAACTAACGAACATAGATTTAGATATTCCGGCAGCACCATTACTACCGTTCGTTCCATTAGTTCCGTTAGTTCCATTAGATCCGGAAAGTCCTTGTATTCCTTGTGTACCTTGATCACCTTTTGCTACAGCTGAACCTGCTGCACCAGCTGGCCCTGTTGG
>CAIXDY010000157.1 GCA_903918325.1 uncultured Actinomycetes bacterium | reverse complement strand
CAACTGGAATTATTTGACCAGGCGCGGCAGCAGCAAGGACTAAATCTCCCCCGGCAACTAGTGATTCCTTATTAGCCAGCGCTAAAATATTTCCGGCTTTTAGCGCTGCGAGCGTTGGACCCAAACCAATAGAACCAGTAATTGCGTTGAGAACAACATCGCAAGGAATTGCTGCGGCAATACTTGATGAATCTAATCCATCAACAACAGTTACACCCGGGAGTCTTTGGCGAATGATTTCAACATTATTAATTACGCCTACGAATGAAACCTTAAATTTCTTGGCCTGCGCAATCACAAGTTCTGGGTTATTTCCTGCACTTGTTATGGCTACAACTGAGAATAATTCTGGGTTACTCTCAATAACTTCCAAAGCTTGAACACCAATCGAACCCGTGGAGCCCAAAATGACTACTTCGCGCATTTATCGATCCAATAAATTTTGAGTAGGTGAATATTTTTCGCCTGAGCGACGCTTGGCTATTGCACTCAGGGCTTCTAGTACAACTCGGTTAGCTAAAATTGCGGTGATATCGGCATTATCAAAAGCAGGCGCCACTTCAACAACATCGATTCCAACGACTGGTAGTTCCAGACAAATACGTCGCACTGATTCAAGCAATTCACGACTTGTCATGCCACCAGGTTCGGGTGTCCCTGTTCCTGGCGCCATTCCGGGATCTACTACATCAATGTCAACGGAAAGAAATACTCCATCACATTCATTAGTCAGAATTGAAAATGATTCATCGAGCACTGTGTTTAAACCACGATGGTGAATTTCAGTCATTTCATATGAACGCATTCCTTGATCGCGCATCCAATCCAGGGTTTTTGGATCTGGCCAATAGCCGCGTAAGCCCAGCTGCAAGAATCGATCACCGCGAACAGCGCCGGTATTAATTAATTGACGCATTGGTGTGCCATGACCAACAAGTGCGCCAAATTGATCTTCGGCAGTATCAGCATGAGCATCAAAGTGAATCATCGAAATTTTGCCCATACCTTTGTGGCGGGCAATTCCGGCAACATCGGCAGAAGCAATTGAGTGGTCTCCACCTAAAATAACTGGAATTGCACCTGCACGTGAAATCTTTTCAGTTGCTTGAGCCAGAATTTCCAGGGAAGCCACGAGATCCCCACCTGGCATCATCAAATCACCAGCATCAACAACTTTCATCTCTTTAAATGCATCGATGCGAAGTGCTAAATGTGGTCGTTCGCCATCATGTGGCAGATAATCTCCACCGCGAATTGCTTGCGGGCCAAACTTTGCACCTGAACGATGTGATGTTCCGCTATCAATTGGTGCACCAACGATGACTACATCGGCATCGGCATATGTAGAAGCAATATCTAAATCACAGCGTTCGATTCCAAGGAACGTGAAGTCCGGGCCATACATATTGCCGTGATTGGTCATGGGCTAAGAATAGAGGTAAAGCTTAAGAATCAAAGCCCAGACCAAGCAGGTCTAGCAATCTCAGCCATAAATTGCGCTTACCCTGATTTTCATCAGCCTTATTAATTGACCACTGCGTTATGCGGATAAAAATAAATTTGAATGGTTCCGGTGGAAATGGAAGTGGCTTTTTACGGACCATTCTTAATTGAGTACGTTCGTTATCGACTTTATCAAGTAAATCCAACATCACTTGTGCACCAAAGCGAGTGGAACCAACACCCAGGCCGGTATAGCCCATTACATATGCAACACGTCCACCAAAAGCCTTACCCCAGAATGGGAAGAATCGTGAGCATGTATCAATGGCGCCGCCCCAACCGTGTGTGAATTTAATTCCTTTAAGTTGAGGGAAAGTCTCTAAAAATGCTTTAGCTAGGTGGGCGTAAGTTTCCGCATCGCTTTCGTACTCTTGTCGAACTTTTCCGCGGAAGTTATAAATTGCGTCATAACCTCCCCAAAGAATTTCATTATCTTTTGTCATTCGATAGTAATGGAATTGATTACCGGCCTCTGATAAACCTTCACGGCCTTTCCAGCCAATGGATTCCATCTGCGCTTTAGTCAAAGGCTCGGTTACTAATTGGAAGTCATAGACAGGAACTACATATTTGTGAGCACGTTTAATGAGAGATTTGAAAACATTAGTTGCCAATGCAACTTTCTGGGCATAGACCGATCCATATGGCGTGTGCACAATCATTCCGTTGCTTGTTTTCTCTAACCATTCAACATGTGTATTTTCAAATATTTTCACACCCAGCTTGAGGCAAGCTCGCTCAAGTCCCCACACCAGACGAGCCGGATCAACTAGCGCAGTCCCATCTGGATCCCACAGTGCGGCTTTGGAAAGTGGGGAATTAACTCGCGCTTGAATTTGATCTTGATTAAGAACTTCGACGTTATCACCTAAAGAGTTTCGTAAATTTGCCTCATCGACTAAACCTTGAATTTGCCACTCTTCGTTGGCAATTCGAAGTTCGCCCGTCCATTCAAATTGGCAATCAATTTTGTAACGTTTAATGGTGTCTTCTATCGCATCAAGATTTTCGCGACCTAAACGTTCGATAATGGCCATCTCATCTTTGAATCGGGTGTACCCATTCATGAAACCGTGGGTTAATGAATACGAACAGAAACCACCATTTCGCCCTGATGCACCTGCACCCGTTTCGCGTTGTTCCACAATGATTACTTCGCGCTCTGGATTCTGTTCTTTGGCGAGTAACGCAGTCCATAAACCGGTATACCCGGCACCCACGATGCATAAATCTGTTGTGACATCACCAATCAATGTTGGATTTGGTTGTGGCTCAAGTGGATCTTCATCCAGCCAATACAAAGCCGGCTGCATATGTGAAAGATGTTTGAGAATGTAAGGGTCGATGGTTGCCATCGCGCTATCCGGCCTTAACCGGAATCACCCCTTCAATCACTACTCGTAGTTGGCCCGGGTCCTCCGGAACCTAACCCCATAACGCAGATTTACTTAATCAACCTGTAGTTCGTTATGGACTAGCGCAAGATTAGCGGGTTTTCTTTCGATTGACTAGTTGCCCCGCTATAACAAGTGCTAGCGCTAAGAAAAACATCGAAGAACCGATGACATTGGCCTGTGCGGGGATACCACGGGCAGCAGCAACATATACAAATTTTGGAAATGTCGTGACTGTTCCCGAGTTGAAATTTGTAATGATGAAATCATCGAATGAAAGGCTAAATGCT
>CAIXDY010000156.1 GCA_903918325.1 uncultured Actinomycetes bacterium | reverse complement strand
TCCAGTTGCCGAACCAATAATAGAAATGATGATTAGTTTCTTGTATTGGCGAAAGTAATCCCGCATTTGATGGCGCACTGCAATTAAAGCAAAGAAGTTTGCCGGAGTTACACCTAATGCATTTGAAATTGCTGCGCTGACTGGAGACATTCCAGTTGCAAGCAATACCGGATAGGAAATAACCGATGCTCCCCCGGCCATGCCATTTATCCCGCCGACAAGGATGCCGGTGAAGAAGATAAAGATGTACTCGAGCATTGGCTAACCATACAATGGTGACATGGCAATGGATATAGAGGTGCGCTATTTCGCTGCAGCGCGCGCCGCTGCTGGTGTTGATTCTGCGCGCTTTAACGCCGGCACACTTTCTTCGATTCTCGCCCAAGCCAGTGCTAATAATCCAGCTCTAGCCCACGTTATTGATCAATGTTCATTTCTTGTTGATTCACTTGCAGTCCATGATCTAGAAATGCCCGTTAATGCTGGCAGCTTTATAGATGTACTTCCACGTTTTGCTGGAGGCTAACCACCAATTGCCGACATTGGTCGTGGTGGGGCAATAAAACTCGGATCGTTGATTCCATGGCCAGGTAATTTACCGAGAACCGTTTTCTGAAAGCGGGCCGCAATCTCTGAACGCTTTGCTGCATCATCCTTGTTTGCATCACGCAATACTGAGCGAACATCAACTTCTTCAATTGAAAATAGACACGAACGCAGTTGGCCATCAGAAGTAAGTCGCAATCGATCACAGGCGCCGCAAAATGGGCGAGTAACGCTACCAATAATGCCCACAGTGTTCTGTGTTCCGTTGATATAAAACTCTTCTGCAGGTGCTGAACCTCGACCATCAACTGGAGTTAATGTGTAGTGCGCAGATAAATCTGCATAAATCTGGTCGGCGCTCACCATTGTGCTGCGATCCCAAATCCCGCCAGCATCTAGCGGCATCTGTTCAATGAAACGCAATGAATATTCATTTTCAATCGCCCACGCCAAAAGTGCTGGGGCTTCATCGTCGTTTATTCCCTGTAATAAAACCGTATTAACTTTTACGGGAAATAAGCCGGCAGCTTTTCCAGCCAGTAAACCTTCGATTACATCATTAAAGCGATCGCGATATGTGAGAGTTTTGAATCGCTCGCGGCTCAAAGTATCTAAACTGACATTAATTCGATTTAGTCCAGCTTTAGCTAAAGGTTCGGCTAATTCTTTTAAACGCAGACCGTTGGTTGTTAATGTTAAGCGCGGTGCGTTTTTCATACTTGCAATACGAGCAACAATTTCTACGATATCTGGGCGCAGCAGCGGTTCTCCCCCAGTTAAACGCACTTCATCAATTCCTTGACTCACGGCAACATCGATGATGGTAATGAGTTCATCAGTTGTTAGTAAATCATCATTAGGAATCCAAGCCGCAAAATCATGGGGCATGCAATACGTGCAACGCAAAGAACAACGATCGGTTAATGAAACGCGTAAATTGCGATGATTGCGCCCGTAAGTATCAATCAATGCACTCATGCGCAATTAACCCATTCATCGGTGCCATCAACAAACTTTTGGTATTTCCAGATTGGTAACTTAGCTTTCACTGCATTAACGATTGCAGAACAAGCCTCAAAAGCGGCTTCGCGGTGGGCGCTCGAAACTGCCACGGCAAAGGCGGTTTCCCCAATAGATATTGCACCGTAACGATGTGCCACGGCAGCTTTCGCGATATCAAAATCAGCAATTACTTCGGCGGTAATTGCTTTAATTTGTGCGGCAGCCGTTGGGTGAATTTCATAGGTCAATGAAGCAACTTCTTTTCCCCCATCGTGATTTCTCACATCGCCAGAAAAAGTAACCGTTGCACCGCACGTTGGGTCGGCAACTAGCAATGACAAATCAGTAATTGAAATAACTGCTTCGGTAACTTCGGCGTAAACAAGTTGCGGCATTAATGATCCTTGCCGTCGAGTTGATCCAAAATGTGCCCAGCTAAGCGTTCAATAATTACTAAGCCATCGGTAACCGCGCCTTTAGAACCTGGAAGATTAATAATCAAAGAGTCGGCGTTGGTGCCCACTAGGCCACGGGTCAAATCCGAGGTCGGAACACGATCACGCGAATATGCCCGAAGGGCTTCAGAGAAACCTGGAATCAGTTTTTCAATAAATGGCGCCGTTGCTTCTGGTGTGACATCTGTTGGTGAAACTCCAGTTCCACCCGTTGTCACAATTAAACGCGTTTTAGCCGCTAATCCTTGCGTGAGTTGTTCACTAATTGCATCAATATCATCGGCAACAATAAATGGTCCGCTCACTTCATAACCCAATTGCGTTAAACCTTGGGCAAGAGCTGCCCCACTTAAGTCGGCGTACTCCCCACGCGATGCACGGTTGCTAGCAGTAATTACTACTGCGCTGCGTGAACTCACGCGCGCTTCCAATCGCCATTCTTTCCGCCAGATTTTGAATCAACATGAATCTGCGAAATTTCTGCAGCAGGATCTAACGCTTTGACCATATCAATAACCGTTAGACCAGCGATGCTTACCGCAGTGAGTGCTTCCATCTCAACTCCGGTGCGATCAGATGTGATCACATGCGCAGTTATCGATACGCCTGAATCAATCACTGCTAGATCTATAGAAATTTTATTTATCGCAATCGGATGACATAAAGGAATAAGTTCGCTGGTTTTTTTAGCCCCCATAATTCCAGCGATTCGTGCGGTAGAAAGCACATCGCCCTTGGGTGTTGATCCATCACGCAAAAGCGATACAACGTGTGCACTTAAAAGTACGTGAGCTGATGCAATAGCTTCGCGCACGGTTATCTCGCGACCCGTTACATCAACCATGTTGGCTTCACCCGAACTATTCAAGTGCGTTAATTCATCGCTCATGCCGGTAAGTCTAACCAGCGCACGGATTCACCAGCTGCCGTTAGCTCTTTAGTTACAACGGCAAAGCCCTCTGAATGTGCCAAACCGCGCAGCATTGCTGACCCTAAATATGGTGCGACGCGAAATTGCCCATCGATGAGATTGCCAATTATTAAGCGAGTGAAATCTGCTGGCGCCGTTAAATCACTTGCAGTAATAACCGTTGTCAGTATTTTCTGCCCTTGCCCCAGTTGTGATGCGATCACTGGCTGACCTAATGAGGCAAGGGCAACAACAGCTGATTGAGGATTTCCCGGTAAACCAAAGATTGCGCTTGCACCTTTGCGGGCTAATAACATGGGATGACCGGGGCGAACTTTAACCGTATCAATTAAAATTTGTGCATTAATTGCCTCCAGTGCGCCATGCAGATAATCCCGCGGGCCTTGAGCAGTTCCACCAGTTGTAACGACAATATCAGCGCTTTCACATGCTTGGCTTAATGCAGCCACGACTAAATCTAATTGATCCGAAATATATTGCGTGCTTGTTACTTCAGCGCCCATTGCACTGAGCCAACCAGGTAACTGTGGGCCGAGGGCATCACGCACTAAACCATCACTTGGAATTCCACTATGTTGAATTTCATCACCCAATAAAACCAAGGCAACGCGTGGTCGCGCGACAACGTCAATTAAATCCAGACCAGCAGCAGCTAACAAACCAACCATCGCTGGATTTAATACTGTGCCCGCACTTATTAAGACATCACCAGCTTTACATTCATGGGCTGGTGGGCGGATTTCTTGATCTTTCACAACTTCACCAGATAAAGATTGCCCACTTACTTGTGCAACTTCCCAACGAATAATGCCAAGAGTTCCATCTGGAATAACTGCGCCAGTTGCAATTCCAACGGCTTCACCGCTGTGTAATGCAGCTTTCATCGGTAATCCTGCTTTAACTTCGCCAATAATCTTCCACGGGCCATCACCTGATACGGCATAGCCATCCATTGCAGATGTTGCATACGTTGGAAGATCTACAAGTGATGTGGCATCACGTGCCAAAGTTCTGCCCACGCAATTAGCCAACGCAAGTTTTTCGCTACTTAATGCAGTAAAGGCTGAAGCTGCAATCAAACGCGCTTCGTCCCACGTGCCTTCAACTAATGCGCTCATAGCGACCTCAAATATTCCACTGCGACAACTAGATCATGCGGAGTATCTACATCAATCATCGCTTTTTCAACTTCTGCACTCATATGTATTTCTCGCACATTCAACGGTGCAATAAATTCACGCATCG
>CAIXDY010000155.1 GCA_903918325.1 uncultured Actinomycetes bacterium | reverse complement strand
TCGCCTGCTTTGAACCTTTGATTGCTTCAAAAGTGCGAACAATTAAAGCCTCGCGTGCCTGAGTTAAAACCTGGATAACAACATCATCTGGAATCAATTTCTCTTCAATGATCTTACGTACGAAATCAAAATCAGTCTGACTCGCACTTGGAAAACCAACTTCAATTTCCTTGTAACCCATAGCAACTAATAGTTTGAACATCGCTAATTTGCGTGGCGTATCCATGGGATCAATAAGGGCTTGGTTTCCATCGCGAAGATCTACAGAACACCACTTCGGTGCTTTGGTAATTTTCTTATTCGGCCACGTGCGATCTGGAAGATCTATTGGGTGAAAAGGCTCATAGCGATGCACTGGCATCGAAGAAGGTACTTGCTTGGGAAAATTCATTTCTATTGCTCCTTATTAGTGTGCGGAATTTGTCTTTTTACCGATACGACAAACCCCGCAGCGAGGGGTTCGGTTATTTAACCCCGCCACGGCAGCTAAGGAGGAGACTGCGTGTGTTCATGGCTCAAGGGTAACGCTTAACCTATTTATTGAGCAAGCCGTCGCTTAAACTCTGACTTATGCCAACCTTTGAAAACCAAGTTGAGGCTTTAATTCAATCGGCGCACGCCATTTGTGAAAGCGCACAAAATTGCAATTGGGGTGGCCAGGGGTGGGGCCCAGTAATCATTTTGGGCCATGTTTTAGATGTCGATAATGAAGTTTGGATGCCACGTTTTGAAATGATGCGAGTTGCCATGAATAACAAGGCGCTAATTCCTCAACTTTCATGGTGGGAACCAGATGCTGCAGAAACTGAAAAGAAATATGAAGCAATTTCACTCGATACTGCGAAAGCGAATTTACTTGTCAGTCGAAATTCTATGCAGAACTATCTAGTTGGGCTTTCAGAAACTGAACGAAGGGCCGCGGCGCAGCACAAAACATTTGGCACAATCACCATCGAATCTATGCTCCAAGTAATTCTCGATCACGACGAGGAACACCGAGCTTCTTTAAATTAAAGAACTGGCAAATAACGATCTAATTCATACGCACTGACCTGGCGGCGATAGTCCTGCCATTCGGCGCGTTTATTGCGCAATACATATTCAAAGACATGCTCGCCCAAAGTTTGGCGTACTAACTCACTCTTTTCCATCTCAATGATTGCTTCGTTCAGATTTGATGGCAGTGAAACTGGATCCTTTGAATCCTTTAATACATAGCCTTCTTCAACGCCCTTTAATCCGGCTGCCAACATCACGGCATATGCAAGGTATGGATTACATGCCGTATCTGGTGATCTAAATTCAATTCGTGTGGAGTTTTCTTTATTGGGCTTATACATAGGGACACGAACCAATGCACCGCGATCACTTGGACCCCAGTTAACAAAAGCAGGTGCTTCTCCCCCACCGTGTAAACGTTTGTAAGAATTTACCCACTGATTAGTAATCGCAGTAATTTCTGGGGCGTGCTTTAAAAGGCCTGCAATGAAAGATCGTCCGACTGCTGACAAATTTAATTCGGCACTGGAATCGTAAAAAGCATTCTCTTCACCTTTAAATAAAGAGACGTGCGTATGCATTCCACTACCTGGATGATCAGTAAATGGCTTAGGCATAAAGGATGCGTGGAAACCTTGATCAAGTGCTACTTCTTTAATGACGTGGCGGAAAGTCATGATGTTGTCGGCCGTGCTCAAAGCATCGGCATATCGCAAATCAATTTCCTGTTGTCCAGGTGCGCCTTCATGATGTGAGAACTCAACTGAAATTCCCATTGCTTCCAACAAAGTAATTGCTTGGCGGCGGAAATCATGGCCGACTACTGCAGGTGTGTGATCGAAATATCCACCTTGATCAACTGGTACGGGTGCTTTACCGGCTTCTGGTTTTTCTTTGAATAAGAAGAATTCAATTTCAGGGTGGGTGTAACAGGTGTAACCCATAGCTGCGGCTTTTTCTAACGTACGACGTAAAACATTGCGTGGGTCAGCCGGAGATGGAGTGCCATCGGGCATGACAATGTCACAAAACATTCGAGCAGCTCCTGGTGCTTCGGTGCGCCATGGCAAAATTGAAAATGTTGCTGGATCTGGTTTTGCCAACATGTCTGATTCAGTTACACGGGCAAAACCTTCGATTGCAGAACCATCAAAACCGATTCCTTCAGCAAATGCATTTTCTAACTCGGCAGGTGCAATCGCCACAGATTTCAAGAAGCCGAGAACATCGGTAAACCACAAACGCACAAAGCGAATATTGCGCTCTTCAAGAGTACGAAGAACGAACTCTTCTTGCTTACTAATCTCGATGCTCATGTGCGGCATTCTTACAAATGCAGGTTACGGCTGTGTTAACTAAATAGAGTAAAACTCCGTGCTTTCTAGGCTGGAGCGTGCGGCAACATCCTTAGTTACGACCAAATTAGCGCTGACACGTGAGCCTTCGCCAACGGTTACATTTCCAATAATGCGTGCGCCTGCACCCAAAATTACATTGCTTTCAATTGTTGGATGTCGTTTACCGTGAGTGAAACCCCGAGAACCTAGCGTCACATCGTGATAAAGCATTACATCATCACCAATAATTGTTGTTTCACCTATGACAATGCCCATACCGTGATCAATAAAAAATCGACGCCCAATTGTTGCCCCCGGGTGAATTTCAATACCAGTTGTA
This sequence comes from uncultured Actinomycetes bacterium, assembly GCA_903918325.1. Taxonomy (GTDB): domain Bacteria; phylum Actinomycetota; class Actinomycetes; order Nanopelagicales; family Nanopelagicaceae; genus Planktophila. The sequence continues at coordinate 5,180 of CAIXDY010000155.1, read as the reverse complement.
AAGCGCACCGCATTGGCATGGATACGCGCCACTAATTTGAATCCATGAGTCCAAAGAAAATGCGAAATCCGATGTCCCCACACTGCGTGCACTCCTGGATATGCAAGCGCTACTTCCAGTCGATTACGTGCGGCCGGATCATGCGTCAAAGCATTATCCAGATCTTCTTTCATGCGACTTATGATTGACATTTTATTCTGCCAAGTCTTGATACAAAATAGTTGAAAGGTAACGCTCTCCAGCCGAAGCAATAATGACTGCGATGTTCTTACCTGCAAACTCAGGCCGCTTGGCCACTTCTATTGCTGCCCACAAAGTTGCACCCGATGAAATACCTGCCAAGATTCCTTCTTGCGCGGCGGCGCGACGTGCAAATTTAATTGCATCATCTGCCGTTGCATCCAAGATCTCGTCATACACAGTGCGATCTAAAATATTTGGAATGAAGTTAGCTCCAATTCCTTGAAGTGGGTGCGGTCCAGGGGCTCCGCCGTTAAGAATGGGAGAGGCAGCTGGCTCTACGCCAAATACTTTGATTGCAGGGTTTTTCTCTTTTAGAAAACGTCCAGTGCCAGTGATAGTTCCACCAGTACCAATACCTGAAACAAAGGCATCAACTTTTCCGTCTAGATCGCGCCAAATTTCTGGGCCAGTAGTTTTGTAGTGAATTGCTGGACCAGCTTCGTTTTCAAATTGGCGCACTAAGACTGCGCCAGATTCGCCCAGTTTTTCTGCCGCGGCAACTGCGCCTTTCATGCCATCTGCTGCCGGAGTTAAAACTAATTCGGCACCGAAAGCTAAAATTAATTTGCGGCGCTCTTTTGATACTGATTCAGGCATGGTGAAAATAGATTTGTATCCCCGGGCTGCTGCAACCATAGCAACTGCAATGCCAGTATTTCCCGAGGTGGCCTCAACGATTGTTCCGCCAGGCTTTAATGCACCACTGGCTTCGGCGGCATCAATCATTGCGATACCTAAGCGATCCTTGATTGAGGACGTTGGGTTGTAGAACTCCAATTTTGCATAGACATTTCCAGCCGCCCCATCGGTAATCTTGTTTAAACGGACAAGTGGCGTATTTCCAAAAGCTTCGGTGATGCTATTAAACGTTGACATAATTCTCCCTAAATAATTTTCAATGGATTATTTTTAATACTGCACATTAAGCCGGCTAAAAATCAGCAGCTGCAGGATGTAGAGAGGCAGAAATCAACTACGCGATTGCGCGTAAATAACCAAGTAATAATTGATTTCATACCGTAATTCTACTGAGTTGCAAAAATAGTGCGAGTTGCCAATCGTTTGCATGAAGCAACTACTTGCAGGGTGCTAGTCCTCGTTCCAGCGTGAAGTCATTGGTAGTCGACGATCTTTACCGAACGCACGGCCGGAAACTTTGGTGCCTGGTGGATATTGGCGGCGTTTGTATTCAGCTTTATCTACAAGTGAAATTACTCGACGGATTAATGCCTCATCAAAACCATCGTTGAGCAAAGCCGCAAAACCATGATCTTCATCTACATATAAGCGCAAAACTTTATCCAGCAATGGGTAGTCCGGTAATGAGTCCGAGTCTTTTTGATCTGGGCGAAGTTCAGCGCTTGGTTCTTTAGTGATGGAGCGTTCTGGAATGGGAGGTGTCGCACCTGCCGCAATAGCTTGCGCATTTCGCCACTTAGCTAGCGCCCATACATCGGTTTTATAAATATCTTTTATTGGGGCAAAGCCACCCACGGCATCGCCATATAGCGTGGAATAACCCACGGCTAATTCGCTCTTATTTCCAGTAGCTAAAACTATGTGGCCTTCTTGATTAGAAATGCCCATCAACGTGGTTCCGCGCACACGGGCCTGCAGGTTTTCTTCAGCGATGCCCGTAAGGCTCAGATTGCTCATATACGCCTCGACCATCGGTGCGATAGCTACGGTCCGCACAGCGATGCCCGTGGCTGTGGCTAAAGCGTGAGCATCTTCGATTGAGTGATCCGAAGAATATTTACTTGGCATTGCAACGCCATAAACATTGTTAGCACCGAGCGCATCTATTGCAATCGCGGCCACTAAAGCCGAATCAATTCCCCCCGATAAACCAACCAGGACTGATTTAAAACCATTCTTTTTAATGTAATCGCGCAGACCAATTACTAAGCCCTGCCACATTTCTGCTTCATCACTTAAGCGCGGTGCAATGAAAGCAGAAGCACTTGTGCCGACTCGTGCGGGGTCTTGCGAAATAATTACATCTGGGGTTGAACTAGCTTCGGCGCAATCAATCTCAACGATGACTAAGTGATCATCAAACTGTGGGCCGCGCGCAAGCAAGGCGCCATCTTTGGCAACAACAATTGTGTCACCATCAAAAACCAAATCATCTTGCCCGCCGGTCATATTGACGTAAGCAAGTGGTGCGTTCACTTCACGTGCCCGCTTTTGAACTAAGGCCAATCGCACATCATCTTTGTTTCGCTCAAAGGGCGAGCCGTTGGGCACAACAACTAAGCCCGGCGTTCTGGCGGCAACATTTGCCATTGAATGCCAGATGTCTTCACAGATCGCAACGGCAACATCGACGTTATGAATTCGCACGACTAAATCACTGGTACCTGCGGTGAAATTTCTAAACTCATCAAATACGCCATAGTTTGGCAGGTGGCGTTTTGCATAGCGGGCTTTGATTTTTCCCTCATGGATCACCGCCACTGCATTTTGTGGACCTTTATCTAAATAGCCAATGACGGCCACGATGTCGCCAGTAATTGTGGCGGCAATGGAATTAATGGCCGCGATGCTGGCGGCTTGAAATGATGGACGCAGAGCTAAATCTTCAACGGGATATCCAGTCACAATCATCTCTGGAAAAATAATTAAATTGGCGCCAGCTTTTTTAGCCTCACTCACGCAGCTAGAAATCAGCGCAGCGTTGCCCGCAAGCTCACCCACGGTTGGGTTGATCTGAGCAAGGGCTACAGACAACTTCATTTTTCAAGTGTAACGGGGGTACCCTTATGCCTGTACCCGGGGACTGCGCAATGCAGCGTCGAGGAGAGGACAAATAATGGAAGCCTTATATGGCGGCGCGCTGCACAGACGCGTAACGATTGCTGATTTAGCTGCGGCAAAAGCCCGTGGCGAAAAATGGCCGATGCTCACTTCCTATGAACAGATGACTGCCGAGATCTTTGATGAAGCCGGCATCCCAGTTTTGCTCGTCGGTGATAGCGCCGGCAATAATTTTTTAGGTGAAATCAACACCATCCCTGTCACTGTCGATGAGCTAATTCCATTGACCCGCGCCGTTGTTAGAGCCTCACAACGTGCCTTAGTAATTGCCGATCTTCCTTTTGGTTCATATGAAAGTTCACCTGAACAAGCCTTGGCCACCTCAACACGGTTTTTCAAAGAGGCTGGGGCCATGGGTGTAAAAATCGAAGGCCCTCATATTGCAACAGTAGAAAAATTAACCGCCTCAGGGATTCCCGTGATGGGCCATGTTGGTTTAACTCCGCAATCGGTGCATTTACTCAGCGGCTATAAAGTGCAAGGTCGAACTGATGGTGATGCGATTCTGGATGCCGCATTAGCCCTAGAAAAGGCCGGGGTTTTTGCCATAGTTCTGGAGTTGGTTCCCAGTGAACTTGCGGCAAAAATAACTGCCGCACTAAAGATTCCTACTATCGGAATCGGCGCCGGAGTTCATTGCGATGCCCAAGTTTTAGTCTGGACCGACTTGATGGGTCTGACTAAGAATCCACCAAAGTTAGCTAAGGCTTATCGCAATATGCGCAGTGAAATGTTGGCCGCGGCTGGCGAATTTGCCAGTGATGTCGCAGCCGCTCGTTTTCCTGCGCCGGAACACACTTTCAACTAACCTGCACCGGTGGCCAAGTACGCAATAGACCTATCCCCGCTTACGAAATCCCGTGATTTCCGAAATCTCTGGGCGGCTGGATTAATCTCCTATTTCGGCTCGATGATCACCTATGTTGCCGTCCCTTTTCAAATAAAAGAGCTCACGAACTCTTACGTTGCCGTGGCCATTAGCGGGCTGATTGAAATTCTGCCCCTCATAATCTTTGGTCTCTACGGCGGGGTCTTGGCCGATGCAATTGATCGCAAAAAACTGATCTGGACGACCGAGTTTCTCTCCCTTTTATTTACTGGGATTTTATTAGTCAACTCTCTCCTTGGCTCCCCCAGCATTATCGTGATTTATTTAGTCTCTGGATTATTTGCGGCCACCAGTGGGCTGCGACAACCGGCCATGCAAGCCGCACTTCCTCGATTAGTTGACCAAGAAGATATGACTGCCGCTGCCGCACTTATGAGTCTTCGTTGGCAAGTCGGTGTAATCGTGGGGCCAACAATTGGTGGCATTATCATTTCAACTTTTTCTGTAACGGTGGGCTATGCCGCCGACATTGCTACCTTTGTAATCTCGCTCATTTTATTAGCCATGATGCGAAATATTCCTCCGTCGCAAGAAGCTGAAAAGCCATCTCTGGCAGGCTTATTTGAGGGTATTAAATATGCTTTCGCTCGTAAAGATTTACTAGGAACTTATTTGATTGACTTAGCGGCAATGTTTTTCGCCATGCCCACCGCTTTGATTCCATTCTGGGCCGATCAATTGCATGCACGTTGGGCCCTTGGTTTGTTATATGCCGCCGGCACCGTTGGCTCCATTGCAATAACACTGACAAGTGGCTGGACTAAAAATGTTCGCTTCTATGGGCGGGCCATAATGTGGGCCGCCATTGGTTGGGGGGCAGCAATTGCATTAGCCGGAGCCACGAATTACTTGCCCTTAGTTTTATTTTTTCTAGCCGCTGCCGGGGCTTCGGACATGATCAGTGCCCTCTTCAGATCCTCGATGTGGAATCAAACAATCCCCGATAATTTCCGCGGACGACTTGCTGGAATCGAATTATTGTCATATTCCTTAGGTCCACTTGCCGGACAAATGCGCGCGGCCGCTATGGCGGCAGCTTTTTCTTTAACTTTTTCCGTCACTGCTGGCGGAATTATTTGCATGATTTCAGTGGCCCTACTGGCCGGTTTTTTGCCAAAATTTAGGAAATTTGACATTAAAACCGATGAATTTGCCCTCAAAAAGGCCGCTGAAAAGCAAAATTCACGCGTAAACCCTCAATCAGAGGACGAGATTTAATAAATGTGAG
>CAIXDY010000154.1 GCA_903918325.1 uncultured Actinomycetes bacterium | reverse complement strand
TTGTGATTGAAGTAATGGGTGGAATTGAACCCGCACGCACTTTAATTTTAGAAGCTATTAAAAATAAGAAATCAGTAATTACTGCCAATAAGGCACTGCTTGCAACACATGGTCATGAATTATTTAATGCAGCGGATGCGGCAAAAGTAGATTTGTATTACGAAGCAGCAGTTGCAGGTGCGATTCCAATTATTCGCTCAATGCGCGAATCACTTGCTGGCGATCAAATTACTCGTGTAATGGGAATTGTGAATGGAACGACTAACTATATTCTGACAAAAATGGCCGAAGAAGGCCGCGATTTCAATGATGTATTAAAAGAGGCACAAGCACTTGGTTACGCTGAAGCCGATCCGACTGCCGATATTGAAGGCCATGATGCGGCAGCTACAGCTGCACTATTAGCCAGCTTAGCTTTTCATAGCACGGTCACAATTGATGAGGTCTACTGCGAAGGTATTTCGGCAATAACTATTGACGATGTGAACGCGGCTAAAGCGATGGGTTCAGTAATTAAATTGTTGGCGATTGCCGAACTCACCCTTAAAGATGAAATCTCAGTTCGAGTGCACCCAGTTATGCTCCCTAATTCACACCCATTGGCATCAGTGCGCAATGCTTTTAATGCCGTTTATGTTGAATCTGAAGCTGCTGGTCAGCTGATGTTTTATGGTCGTGGCGCAGGTGGCGCACCTACCGCTTCAGCAATTTTGGGTGACTTAGTTGCCGTTACACGCCATCGTGCATATTCAACGGTGGGATATGGCGAATCAGATTATGCAGATTTAGATATTGCTCCAGTCAGCGATGTGAAATCACAGTTCTTTGTTCGCTTACACGTGGCCGATAAATCAGGTGTTTTAGCATCTATTGCGCAGGTATTTGCTAGCGAAGGCATCTCCATTCAAACTGTTCGCCAAGCCGGCCTTGGAAAAGATGCTGAACTCATCGTGGTTACTCACAGCGCAACCGAGGCATCACTTACCGCTTGTGTTAAGAAACTTACTGACATGGATATTGTCAGTAAAGTGGAATCAGTTATCCGCGTTGAGGGAGTAGTCGCGTAATGGGAATCTTTGGAAATAAGAAAAGCGGAGCTCACCAGTGGCGCGGAGTTATTGAGGAATACCGCCACCGTTTACCGGTTAATGCAAACACTCCAATAGTGTCATTGCGCGAAGGTGGAACTCCACTTATTTATGCGTGCAATCTTTCAGAGTTACTTGGCAATAATGTCTGGATTAAATACGAAGGCTTAAACCCAACGGGTTCATTTAAAGATCGTGGAATGACGATGGCGATTTCCAAAGCGGCCGAAGCCGGAGCCAAAGCCGTGATCTGTGCATCTACCGGAAATACATCAGCTTCAGCGGCAGCATATGCAGTCAAAGCCGGAATGACTCCAGCAGTTTTAATTCCTAAGGGAAAAATTGCCATGGGCAAGTTAGCTCAAGCCGTAATTCACGACTCAACAATTTTGCAAGTGAATGGAAACTTTGATGATTGCTTAACTTTGGCACGCGAACTTTCTGAAAACTATCCAGTTGCACTTGTTAACTCAGTCAATCCATATCGCATTGAAGGACAAAAGACTGCCAGCTTTGAAGTTGTAGACATGTTAGGTAATGCCCCAGATATTCACGCACTTCCTGTAGGAAATGCTGGAAACATCACGGCTTATTGGAAGGGCTACAACGAGTATTACAAGGATGGCATGTCAGCACGCTTGCCACAGATGTATGGTTTTCAAGCAGCTGGTGCGGCGCCAATTGTTAAAGGCAAAATCGTTAAGAATCCAGACACCATTGCAACGGCAATTCGTATTGGAAATCCAGCGTCATGGCAGCAAGCCGTTGAAGCCCGTGATCTTTCAGGTGGCGTAATTGATTCAGTGACAGACAAAGAGATTCTCTCGGCATACCGTTTGATTGCTGCCAAAGAAGGAATATTCGTTGAGCCGTCGTCGGCTGCAGGTTTAGCTGGACTTATTAAGTATAAAAAAGCTGGAAAATTACCTCAAGACAAGACAATCGTTATTACGGTTACTGGCCACGGCTTGAAAGATATTCCTTACGCCCTTGAAACCGCCAAAAAGCCCGTTGTTGTTCCAGTAAATGTTAAAGCTGCGGCTAAAGCGCTGGGTCTTTCCTAAGAGTTAACTATGAAGCCAACTTTTAAAGCCCAACCTATGCAGGTTCAAGTTCCTGCCACTAGTGCCAATTTAGGTCCAGGTTTTGATTGCCTTGGTTTAGCACTAACAATGTTTGATCGCTACATCGCACAAGTTCAAGATGAACCTGGCGTTGATATCGATGTCACTGGCGAAGGTTCAGAAGATGTTGCCCGTAATGAAAAGAACTTAGTAATTAAAGCGATGTATAAAGGTTTCGAATTTTTAGGTGGCAAACCACGTGGAATTGCACTTCGTCAACTCAATGTCATACCTCACGGTCGCGGTCTTGGATCATCGGCAAGTGCAATTGTTGGTGGCTTATCGCTAGCCCGCGGATTAGTTCTTGGCGGCAATGAACGTATGTCACTTGAAGATATGTTGGTCATCGCAAATGAAATGGAAGGCCATCCAGATAATGTGGCCGCAGCGATTTTTGGAAATGCAAATATCGCTTGGCAAGATCCACAGCGCGGCCATGTAGTTGCACAATCTGTAAATATTGAAGTTGATGCTCGTATCGGCGTTTTAGCATTTATCCCTAACACTGCGGTAGCAACTTCGAAAGCAAGAAAAATGTTGCCAGAAAGTATTCCTTTTGCCGATGCCGTTCGTAACTCCACAAATGTGGCGTTATTAGTACATGCACTTCAGCATCGCCCAGATCTGCTTCATACCGCCACAGCTGATTTCTTACATCAGTCATATCGCCAAGATGCGATGTCACAATCTTTTGCTTTGCTTACAAAACTTCGCAATGCAGGAGTTGCCGCCTTTATTTCTGGCGCTGGCCCAACGGTTTTAGCTCTACACACTGGAGGTCCAAGTGAGGCTGAAGAATTACGAAGAGCTGCCGGTGAAAAATTTGTTGTAACCGAACTGGGCATTGCCCGTGCCGGTGCCAACGTAATTTCTGCGTAAATTTGCCGTTTTTGCACATTAGCGCCCTCGGGTGCTAACCTTCTCGTATCTGAACGGCCCATCTCTAGCGGCTAGCAACACATCAGGTGAAAATCAAAAAACATCCACGGTTCAACGGGATATATCTAAAACCAGTTGACCTATATAGAAAAGAAACACATGACAACAGAAATTGAACCTGTACGTTCGAACAGTCCTGAGCTTTCTGCAATGACTCTGCCTAAGTTAAAGACAGTTGCAACACAACTAGGTGTCGATGGTGCAGCAAAGATGAAAAAGGACGCACTCGTAGAAGCGATCGCTGATTTACAGGCGAAGAACCGCGAAGCTGCTAAAGCTGAACGCGAAGCACGCCGCGAGGCACGTAACAAGAGCAAGAAAGAATCCAAGCCTTCTAATAATTCTCAGAGCAGCGAAGATGGCGATGATGATGGTGATGATTCATCATCTGCGCCGCAGAGCAACACCGAACGCGGAAACCGTAGTGAGCGCTTTGATCGAAACGATCGTCATGCTCGTGGTCGTGATCGCAACCGTGATCGCAACCGTGATCGTGCACCCCGCGAAGAGCGCGAGCCAGTTATTGGCGAAGACGATGTTCTAGTACCAGTAGGCGGCTTGCTCGATATTCTCGAGAGCTATGCATTTATTCGCACTGCTGGTTACCTGCCAGGACCTAACGATGTGTATGTTTCATTGCAGCAAGTCCGTAAAAATGGTCTGCGCAAGGGCGATGTTGTAACAGGTCAAGTTCGCCAACCTCGCGAAGGTGAAACTAAGCAGAAGTTCAACGCACTTATTACTCTTGAAACCGTTAATGGAATGACTCCAGAAGAAGCGCGTAATCGCGTTGAATTTGGCAAGTTAACTCCGCTATACCCACAAGAACGTTTACGCCTTGAAACTGAGCCAAATGTACTTACAACACGTGTTATCGATTTGATTGCACCAATTGGTAAAGGCCAGCGCGGACTTATTGTTTCGCCTCCAAAGGCTGGTAAGACAATGGTTCTTCAATCAATTGCTAACGCGATTACAACTAATAACCCAGAGTGTCACTTAATGGTTGTTCTAGTTGATGAGCGTCCAGAAGAAGTTACCGATATGCAGCGAAGCGTTAAAGGTGAAGTTATTGCTTCAACTTTTGATCGCCCAGCTGATGACCACACAACAATTGCTGAACTTGCAATCGAGCGCGCTAAGCGTTTAGTTGAACTTGGTCACGATGTTGTTGTTCTCCTTGACTCGATCACACGTTTGGGCCGCGCATATAACATCGCAGCTCCAGCATCAGGTCGAATCCTTTCTGGTGGTGTTGATTCAGCTGCTTTGTATCCACCTAAGAAGTTCTTTGGTGCTGCTCGTAACATTGAAGATGGCGGATCACTCACGATTCTTGCAACCGCACTTGTTGATACAGGTTCTCGTATGGATGAAGTTATCTTCGAAGAGTTCAAGGGAACTGGAAACATGGAACTCATTCTTGATCGCAAGATGGCTGATAAGCGCATTTTCCCTGCAGTCAACGTTGTTGCATCTGGTACACGTAAAGAAGAAATTCTTATGGGTTCAGAAGAACTCAATATTGTGTGGAAACTTCGTCGAGTTCTTCACGCACTTGAGCCACAAGCAGCACTTGAACTTCTACTTGAGAAGATGAAGGGCACTAAGTCCAACGTCGAGTTCTTGATGCAGATTCAGAAGACAACGTCAGGTCCTGACGACTCAAAGTAAGCGTAAATTTCGTAAATCGCAGGCAATCGCCTACGATTTAACCCTGTTAACCGCCCCGTTTGGTTCACCTGCTAGCCAGGACCCAAACATTAAAGAAGGAATAACCATGAAGCCAGAGATCCACCCAGAGTACAAAGAGACCCAAGTAACTTGTGGTTGCGGTGAGAAGTTTGTTACCCGCTCAACAGTTGCAAGCGGTTCAATCTATGTTGAAGTCTGTTCTGTATGCCACCCGTTCTACACCGGCAAGCAGCGCATCCTTGATACTGGTGGTCGCGTAGCTAAGTTCGAAGAGCGCTTCGGTAAAAAAGCAGCTAAGTAGCTTTCTTAAAAAACCGCATCGCAGCCTTAACGGTTGCGGTCGCGGTTTTTTTATTTCCCTAATACAAGCAAAGTTTCAAACCAGACAAGGAAAGGAGAAGCCAATGACTAGTGATCGCTTTGCATCGGCCCATGAAATGGTGCGCGAATATGCCGAACTAGAAGCCAAGATGGCCGATCCTTCTATCCATGAAGATCAAAACAATGCGCGCAAATTGGGTCGACGTTACGCACAACTCGGTCCAGTTGTTGCCGGTTTTAAAGCGTGGAAATCGGCAGAAGATGATTTAGCAGCCGGTAAAGAGTTAGCCGCAGTTGATGCCGATTTTGCTTCAGAGATTCCAGCTTTAGAGGCAACCTGTGCAACTGCTGCAGAAAAATTAGAAGAGTTATTACTACCGCGTGATCCTAATGATGATCGTGATGTTATTTTGGAAGTGAAAGCCGGCGCAGGCGGAGATGAGTCAGCAATTTTTGCCGGCGACTTATTGCGTATGTATATGCGGTATGCGGAAAAACATAATTGGAAAGTTGAAATCATTGATGCCACCGAAAGTGAAATGGGTGGCTATAAAGATATTTCAGTTGCCGTTAAATCTAAGGGAACTGCCGCCCCAGGTGAATCACCGTATGCACGTTTGAAATTTGAAGGTGGAGTTCACCGCGTGCAGCGCGTGCCAGAAACTGAAAGCGCTGGCCGAATCCATACCTCAGCTGCCGGTGTTTTGATTTTGCCGGAAGCTGAAGAAGTAGATGTTGAATTAAATATGAATGATGTGCGCGTAGATGTGTATCGCTCATCCGGACCAGGCGGGCAGTCAGTTAATACAACGGACTCCGCAGTGCGCTTAACGCACGTGCCAACAGGAATCGTTGTTTCTTGCCAGAATGAAAAGAGCCAGTTACAAAATAAGGAATCAGCGCTGCGTATTTTGCGTGCACGCTTGTTGGCCGATGCTCAAGAAAAAGCCGAAGCTGCCGCATCTGCAGAACGCAAGAGTCAAGTGCGAACAGTTGATCGCTCCGAGCGAATTCGTACATATAACTATCCTGAAAACCGTATTAGCGACCATCGCGTAAATTACAAAGCGAGCAATTTGGATTCAGTCATGAACGGTGAACTCGATGACATGATTCAAGCGCTTTTAGATGCCGACAAAGCTGCACGTCTGGCAAGTACGAACTAACCACAATGGAAATTAAAGCTCTACTTCGCGTGGCTAAGTCGCAGTTGGCAGAGTCGGGCATCAATGAAGTTGATGCTGAACATTTATTAGCTCATGTGCTTGGTTTAACCCGTATGGATTTACATAACTCAGTTTTAGTGGAATCAACCATTGCAACTATTTCTGATATCGATGTGATTGAAGCGCAGTTTTTCGACTTATTAGATCGTCGCCTTAATCATGAACCGTTGCAATATTTAACTGGCGTTGCACCTTTTCGTTATTTAGAGATACAAGTAGGCCCAGGGGTTTTAGTTCCCCGCCCCGAATCAGAGCTATTAGTGGAAGCAGTTTTGCAACATATTGCTAACTTGCCAGCACCCGTCAGTGTTATTGATTTAGGTGCAGGTTCTGGGGCTTTATCACTTGCAATTGCAACCGAAGCACCAACAGCTCGGGTGATTGCAGTAGAAAAATCCCCAGAAGCAATTTTTTGGTTGAAGAAAAACGTTTCAGTAATTGCCGAAAATGTGCGTGTAGTTGAAGGCGATGTAGCCGATGTATTACCGGGAGTTAAGTGCGATGTTGTAATAGCTAATCCGCCTTATATTCCTGATGATCAAAATCTGCCCCGAGATGTCGCCGGTTTTGAGCCCCACATTGCGCTTTTTGGTGGGCCTACTGGAATGGAACTTCCACGCTTATTTATTACTGCAGCTGCGCGCTTACTTAAAAACTCTGGAGTTTTAGTTATTGAACATACCGAAGCGCAGGCAATTGCTATTGCAGGTGAGTTAGCCGTAGATTTTGAAGATATTGCCGTGCATGATGACCTCGTTGGTCGTCCCCGTTGGACTAGTGCAGTGAGGAGGTAGCAACTTGGCTAAAGAAGTTGATCTTAAAAAAGGCGAAATTAAGCGCCACGTAAATAAAGCCGTGAAAGCTATTTCTGATGGTTTCATTGTTGCAATCCCACTTGAACACAGTTATGCCTTTGCTTGTGATGCATTTAGTCACGACGCTGTTCGCGCTATGCATGCGCTTCGTGGAGATTCACTTTTCACTGCGGCACAAGTGGTTGTCGGAAGCGCCAAGACTGCCCAAGGTATTGTCCGCGAGATTACGCCAGAGATTTCAGCGTTAATGAAGAAATTTTGGCCAGGATTACTGTCGCTTAACGTGCGACCACAAACCGGCTTGAGTTGGGATCTGGGTGATAATAATCAATTAGATCGAATCAGTATTCGTGTTCCAAAAAACGTTTTTGCTAAAGCTTTGCTCGCTGAAACTGGACCACTAGCAATTGCATCAGCTTCTCGTGTTGGGGGATTAGTTCCAAAAGAGATCAGCGATATTTTTGTTCTGGACTCGGATTTAGCTTTCAAATTTAATAATGGAAAATTAAGAAATGGTCTTGCCTCGACGGTAATTGAGGCCGATACCGATGGCGTGCGTGTTGTGCGTGTAGGAGCAATTTCACTCAAGGAAATAAAGGCAGTAGTTCCGAAGGCCTCCCTAATTCAAGGTTGAGACGATAAGGTTGGTCCATGTCTACTTACTATGGCCCCGATTTTGATGCGCTAACTTCACAAGATCCAGATGTTGCCGCCGTTCTTTTATCTGAACTCAAGCGTCAACAAACTAACTTGCAGCTCATCGCATCTGAGAACTTCACTTCACCGGCGGTATTAGCGGCAATTGGTTCAACGCTTTCGAATAAATATGCCGAAGGTTATCCAGGCAAGCGTTATTACGGTGGCTGCGAAGAAGTAGATAAAGTTGAAATTTTGGCAATTGAGCGCGCTAAAGCTCTCTTTGGCGCAGAGCATGCAAATGTTCAACCGCATTCGGGTGCAAGTGCCAATATCGCGGTGTACCAAGCTTTTACTAAGCCAGGTGACACCGTCATGGCAATGTCCTTGGCACATGGTGGTCACTTAACCCATGGTTCACCGGTGAATTTTTCCGGTAAATGGTTCAAAATCGAATCGTACGGAGTCCGTAGCGATAATGAATTAATCGATTACGACGAACTGCGCGACAAAGCCATTGCGACAAAGCCCAAGATGATTTGTTCTGGTGCAACTGCGTATCCATCACTTGTTGATTTTGAAAAGATTCGTGCAATTTGTGATGAAGTTGGCGCAATTATGTGGGTCGATGCTGCGCACTTCATTGGTCTTGTTGCTGGTAAAGCGATTCCATCGCCAGTGCCTTATGCCGATGTAGTTTCATTTACAACACATAAAGTTTTGCGTGGACCTCGTGGCGGAATGATTTTGGCTAAAGCCGAGCATGCTGCAGCAATTGATAAATCTGTTTTCCCTGGAATGCAAGGCGGACCGATCATGTCTACGGTTGCAGGTAAAGCGGTGGCCCTAGCTGAGTGCGCAACACCGGCTTATCAAAAATATGCAAAAGATGTAATTGTGAATGCAAAAGCTTTAGCCGCAGCCCTTGAAAGTGAAGGAATGCGTGCAGTTTCTGGCGGAACGCAAACTCACTTAGCGTTAATGGATATTCGAGGAACTGGCGTGACTGGCAAAGTAGCCGATGAGCGTTGCGGTGCTGCTGGAATAGTTATGAATAAGAATTCGATTCCTAACGATCCGGAAAAGCCTGGAGTCACTAGCGGAATTCGCGTGGGTACCCCAGCTACTACTACGCAAGGTATGGGTGTTACTGAGATGGTTCAGATTGCCGGATTAATTGCCCGAGCAATTAAAACTGATGATGCTGCAGTACATGCCACAATTAAAAATGAGGTGCATGCGCTCACTTCTCGTTTCCCTATTTATCAGGGATAAGAACGCCTTATGCGTGAGTACTTAGTAACGCTGTTTATTTCAGCTGCACTCTGCTATTTAATTACGCCGCTTGTTCGCACGCAAGCAATTCGTTTTGGCGCAGTAGCTGGAATTCGCGGTCGTGATATCCATACAACTCCAACGGCTCGTTGGGGTGGGGTTGCGATGTGGGTAGCCATGTCAGTCACCTTCATGATTGTTAAACATTTACCGCTGGTCGGAAAGTCTTTTGGACATGATGCTCAAGGGATTTTTCTTGCCGCCACCGCAATAGTTTTATTGGGAATGGCCGATGATCGCTTTCAGTTAGATGCAGTTACAAAATTAGCTGGTCAAGTTTTTGTTGCTGGCATTTTGCTGGTGTATGGCGTACAGATTTTATGGCTGCCCATAAATGGCGTAATAACGTTGCCTTCTAACATTGGTCAATTAGTAACAGTTTTGATTGTTGTTGTCACCATAAATGCCGTTAACTTTATTGATGGCATGGATGGCTTAGCTGCAGGCATTGTTGCAATCTCTGGAATTGCTTTCTTTGCCTTTGCCTACCTTTTAGCAGTTGATTTTGGCTTTAGTCGCGCAGGTGCCCCATCACTCACAACCGCTGTTTTAGTGGGCCTCTGTATTGGCTTCTTGCCACATAACGCCCATCCAGCACGTATTTTTATGGGAGATAGCGGATCAATGTTGCTCGGCTTACTACTGGCATCAGCTGCAATCACTTTAACTGGCCAAGTTGATCCCAATGCAATCTCTGCTGAATCACGGGGACCAACATTGCTTCCACTCCTACTTCCTTTTGCAGTTCTTGCGATTCCACTGGTTGATCTTCTTCTTGCAGTTGGGCGTCGAGTGAAAGCCGGTAAATCT
>CAIXDY010000153.1 GCA_903918325.1 uncultured Actinomycetes bacterium | reverse complement strand
GATGCAGTCATGGCGCAAGAGTGCGACTGAACGTGGATTTTCCATGGCGCTTGGTCGATTTTGCAATGTAGAAGATCCTGACTGTCTGATTACCTGGGCTGAAAATGATGGCCAGATTGTTGCAGTCCTGCAATTCGTTCCTTGGGGCAGTGATTCATTGTCATTAGATGTAATGCGCAGATCACCTGATGCCGAGACTGGCGTAAACGAGTTAATGATTCAAGCGACCATTGCATTTGCCAAAGCACATGGTTTCAAACAGATCTCCCTCAACTTTGCCTCATTTAGAAGTGTTTTTGAGCGAGGTAAGAAATTAGGTGCCGGTCCTATCACGCGAATGAATCATAAGATTCTGGTCTTCTTGTCGCGATTTTTTCAAATGGAATCCCTATATCGATTCAACGCAAAGTTTGCCCCGCTTTGGGAGCCCCGCTTTGCAATCTTTCCAGGTATCAGAAACTTGGCCCGAGTTGGATATGCGATTTTAACAATCGAAGCGGTAATACCGAAACCTAAGTGGAGTAAGCCAAAAATTTAGTTATAGCGGGATATTGCCATGAGCTCCACGGCGATGTGGTGCATCTGCGATTATTGCGGCAATTGCACTGCGGGTACGTGATGGTTCAATAATCTCATCAACTGCGCCAATTTCCACTGCACGAGCAACTCCGCCGGAAATCTTTTCATGTTCAGCAGCAAGTTCTGATTCCATGGATTCACGTTGTTCTGCCGGCAAATCAGCCAAAATACGGCGGTGTAAAACACGCACTGCAGCTACTGCGCCCATGACCGACACTTCTGCTTGTGGCCAGGCTAAAACTTTTGTCGCACCAAGAGCTTTTGAATTCATTGCTACGTATGCACCACCGTATGCACGGCGAGTAATCAAGGTGACTCTAGGAACAACGGCTTCACCAAATGCATGCAAAAGTTTTGCGCCACGTCGAACCGCGCCTTCCCACTCTTGCCCTGCACCTGGCAAAAATCCTTGAACATCGGCGATGACAATGAGCGGAATTCCAAAAGCATCACAGGTACGTACAAAGCGCGCAGCTTTCTCGCCCGCAGCAGCATCCAAAACTCCAGCAATATGTGCCGGATTATTTGCAAGAACACCAACGGTTGCACCACCCAAACGTCCAAGGATTGTTGTCATGTTGGGTGCCCACATCGAAAGTAATTCAACGCATTCAGTACCTGTATCTAAAAGCGCGCTAATTAATGGGTGCACGTCGTAGGTGCGAACTTTTGAATTAGGAACAAGAGTCGAGAGATCTGAATCTTTTACTTGTGGATCCATAAAACCTTGATTAGCAAAGAGGGTAGTTAAATCACGAATGTCATCGAAAGCTTCTTGCTCTGTTGTCGCGATGATATGTGCCAGCCCGCTGTTTTTACGATGAGCTTCGGGCCCACCTAACAAGGCCATATCAATATCTTCACCAGTAACACTTTTAACTACGTCAGGACCTGTAACAAAGATACGACCCTCGGGAGCCAGAACAACAACGTCGGTTAACGCCGGGCCATAAGCACCGCCACCTGCAGTTGGTCCAAGCACTAATGAGAGTTGGGGAATACGACCACTGGCTGAAATCATGGATTGAAAAACTTCTCCGAAAGCATCAAGTGATGCAACGCCATCGCTTAATCGCGCACCACCCGAGTGCCAAATTCCAACGATTGGAACTTGGGCACCCATTGCCGCTTTATATGCGGTGACAATTACTTTGGATCCATCAACGCCAAGAGCTCCACTTTTAATTGTGGCATCGGATGCGAAAATAACAACTTTGTTTCCGTTGATATCACCAGTCACGGCAATCATTCCGCAATCCGTGCGCGGAATTAAAAATTCATATTTTCCGGCATCAACTAAACGTGCGATACGGCTTTCTGGATCGCGTTCGTCAAGCTTTGGCGTTGACACTTATATGCTCTTAAATACCAATACGACGTTGTGGCCGCCGAAACCAAAAGAGTCATTAAGCGCAGCGATATCTCCGGCAGGTAATGCACGGGGCTTATCGCGAACAACGTCAACCGTGACGGCTGGATCTAAATTCTCGATGTTAATTGTTGGGGGTGCTAAGCGATCTTGAATTGTCTTAACAATAAATACAGATTCGATTGCACCGGCTCCACCAAGTAAATGCCCAGTCATTGATTTAGTTGCCGATACTGCAACATGATCGGCATCTTTTCCTAGAGCCAGGCGTAGAGCATTGGCTTCAGCCACATCGCCGGCAGGAGTAGAAGTTGCGTGGGCATTTAAATGAACAATATCTTTTGTAGTAAGTCCCGCATCGCGAAGTGCAAATTTAACTGCGCGCTGCACACCAGCTCCCTCGGGATCTGGTGCAGCGATGTGATAACCATCTGATGACAAACCTTGACCAGCAATCTCGCAATAAATCTTGGCACCGCGGGCTTTGGCGTGTTCGTACTCTTCAAGGATTAAAACTCCGCCACCTTCACCAAGAACAAAGCCATCTCGATTTAAATCATAAGGACGTGATGCGCGGGCAGGTTCATCATTTCGAGTAGAAAGTGCTTTCATAGCAGCGAATGCGGCCATAGGTAAAACGTGAATTGCCGCTTCTACTCCGCCACTTACAACTACATCGGCGCGATCATTTCTAATCATGTCGAAGGCATAGCCAATTGCTTCAGCGCCAGATGCACAGGCACTTACTGGAGTGTGCACACCCGCGCGAGCTTGAAGTTCTAGACCAACATTTGCGGCAGGTCCATTAGGCATAAGCATTGGGACCGTATGCGGGCTAACAAGGCGCGCGCCTTTTTCTTTATAGACATCGTATTGATCTAGCAGCGTTGTAACTCCACCAATACCTGAAGCGATGACTACGCCTAAACGTTCTTTATCCATTTCTGGAGAACCGGCATCTTTCCAAGCTTCACGCGAAGCGATTAACGCAAACTGTTCAGAGCGATCTAAGCGACGCAGTTCGACGCGTTCCATTTGTTCGCTGGGTTCAACGGCAACTCGTGCGGCAAATTGCACTGAAATACTTTGCGCCCACTCTTCAGTCAGAGTTCGGACCCCACTTGTTCCAGCTAATAGCGCGCTCCAAGAAGTTCCTACATCGCCACCAATTGGAGTTGTTGCTCCGAGTCCAGTGACAACGACGCGACGGCCAGACATAAAATTTAGGTGCTAACTACTTACTTAGCCGCGTTAACGATGAAATTAACTGCATCGCCAACAGTGACTAGATCTGTAACAGCTTCATCAGGAATCTTTACACCAAAGCGCTCTTCGGCAGCTACTACAACCTCAACCATGCTCAAAGAATCTACTTCTAGATCTTCGGTGAAGTTCTTATCGAGTTCAATTGATGCAGCTGGAATGCCTGCTACTTCTTCAACAATCTCTTTAAGTCCAGCTAGTACGTCTGCTTGTGCAAGTGCCATGTGATGTGTCCCTTTTCTTTATTCGTTCGTTATATGGATCAACAGGTGGTAATTGTGTATGACAGTGGTGCTTACTTACGAGTATTGACAGGCGTAAGTGGGCTAAATCTCAAGGCTGAGGCGGTAATTGGACTACTTGTCCTGCGTAAACCAGGCCAGCGCCGTAGCCAATGAGCAGCGCTAATTTGCCATACATCTCGGGATGTTGTTCGAGCAAAATATCCATTGCAAGAGGGATGGAGGCCGCTGAAGTATTTCCATTGACGCGAATGTCATCGGCAACTAAAACTGAATCCGGCAGTTTCATTTCCTTGACCATTGTTTCAATAATTCGAATATTTGCTTGGTGCGGAATAAAAACCTCAAGGTCATTAATTGTTACACCTGCGGCTTCTAGCGCTTTGAGTCCAACTTTGCTCATGGAATACACGGCCCAACGAAAAACAGTTTGGCCCTGTTGTGAAATATTTGGCCACCCTAATTGTGCGACACCTTTATCAGGTGCATTTCTAAACTCGGTATAGGCCGGATTTAACATAATTGCATCGCGTGAATCAGCATCAGATCCCCAAATAGTTGGGCCAATCTTGGCTTCACTACTTTGACCAATTACTACTGCACCGGCACCATCGGCAAAAATAAATGCCGTTGCGCGGTCATCTGGATCTGTAAAGTCAGAGAGTTTTTCTACACCGACGACAAGAACATTTTTTGAAGTACCGCCACGTACTAAATCACTTGCCATTCCAACGCCATAGCAAAATCCAGCACATGCAGCGCTGATATCAAAAGCGGCAGCTTTAGGATTTCCAAGTTCATTAATCAACTCAGTTGCCGCACTTGGAGCTTGGTATGGATATGAAATAGTAGAAAGAATTAAAGTATCAATGTCGGCCATAGTTAACTTGGCTCGCTTAAGTGCACTTTCGCAAGCGGCCTTTGCCATACTAATAACGCTTTCATCTGGCCCTGCGAATCTACGAGATTCAATTCCTGTGCGCTGCTGAATCCATTCATCGGTTGAATCAATGCGTTCCACAATTTCCGAGTTAGGGACTAAGCGCTTTGGGCGATAAGCACCTACCGAGAGAATCTGACTGTTGGTCGTTGGAGAAGTTTTGATTTTCATAGATGCCTTCCTGCAAATTCCTTTGCTGCAGATAGATCATCAGCAGTTTTGAGAGCGAAAACTTCGATCTCGGGTGCGCCCCGCTTGAGTAAGCCAACCAGAGTTCCGGCTGGTGGTAATTCAATGACACCCGTTACACCGAGGGTTTTTAAGGTTTGCATGCATAAATCCCAGCGAACAGGGTTAGCAATTTGATTCACGATGCGGTTGAGCACATCGGCACCATCGGTAACTGTCCCACCATCTTTATTAGAAATTATTGGTGTCGTTGTTGTGTGCGTATTGATGGTTGAAGCTAAAGCACGAAGTGGTTCAACTGCACTAGACATGAATTCGGTATGAAATGCACCAGCCACAGCAAGTGCACGCACACGAGCACCTTCCGGAGGATTTTCTGCCAAAGCTGCAAGTGCGTTTAAATCTCCAGCTGCAACTATTTGCCCACCGCCATTGTCATTGGCTGGAACTAAATTCAGTTGCGTTAATCTGGCTAAGACAACGTGGCGATCCCCGCCTAATACTGCTGACATTCCAGCGGGAGATTGGGCAGCAGCTTTTGCCATTTCAACTCCGCGGGCACGAACAAGTCGTAAAGCATCTTCAACTGAAATCGCACTGCTGAAAGCTGCAGCAGCAACTTCACCTACAGAGTGTCCAGAAACAAAAGCACACTGTGTAATTCCTAATGCACGTGCGCCGATTAAAGAAGTCGCAACAATAAGAGGTTGAGCATTAGACGTATCTTTAATTTCGTCCGCATCGGCAGTTGTGCCGAGGCGCAATAAATCTAGATCAATTCGCATCGACCAGGCAGAAACTAATTCATGAAGGGCTGGATCAGAAACCCAAGAACTCAACATGCCAGGAGTTTGGGCACCTTGTCCGGGAGCAATAATTGCTAACACGTTTATAAACTTTACTGGAGTAGGTTGATTACTACCTAGTACGAGTAACTAACCAAACTTGTGCGCTGTGTTGTGCAACGGTAATTTTTGCTTGCGGAGCGGCAATCTCAGGTTGATAAGAAGCAACATCGTGTGATGCGTCGAAAATACAGCGGTAAGCCTCGCCCCAGGTGTTATCCGGCAAAGTAAATTCGGTTTCCACTTTAGATGAATTCATAAGCAGTAATAACCCTCGCGTGGCATCGGCTTCAACAAAAACCGTAATGCTGCGCTTTTCTTCATCTTGCCAATGATCATCACTCATTTCATGGCCACCAAGAGAAAACCAAGCGATGTCTTTTCGTTTAGTTCCTTGATCAACAATTCCAGTAAAGAATTCGGAGGCGACATCGGCTAAATAAGTTTCACGAATTTTGGCCAGTTCTTGCACTGTTGCCAACATGTCTTTAGCTTTCTCATCGAGTTCCCACGGCAAAGCCCAACCACCATTAAAACTCTCAGCATTTTCTTCAGTTAATTCAATTGGCAATGAGTAAGCGTTATTTGAACCAACTTGTGAACGGTTTACTTCATCTCCCATGGTGAGCATCGGTACACCAGAAGAAAGCATGAGCGTTGCAAGCATCGATTTCTTTAACCAATGACGAATTGTCGCCACGCCTAAATCATCGGTCTCACCTTCAATGCCTACGTTCCAGGATCTATTGGAATCACTGCCATCGGCATTGTTCTCTTTATTAGCCTCATTGTGTTTAGCGTTATACGTAACCATGTCGTGCAAAGTAAAACCATCATGGGCCGTTATGAAGTTAATGGATGAAGTAGGGCCGCGATAATAGAAAATCGAACTTGAACCACTAATACTGCTTGCAATATCTGAAACACCTTCACCGTAATCGCGCGCTAAATCGCCTAACCAAAATTGACGAACTGAATCTCGATAAGCGTCGTTCCACTCTCGCCAAGGATGCGGGAAATCACCAAGGGAATACCGTGAAATATCCCAAGGCTCAGCAATCATTTTTAAGTTCCGCAAAACTGAGTCAGCTTCAATAGCCGACATCAGCGAGGAATTAAAGGCACTATTGCTTGTATAAAGGGCGGTAGCTAAATCAAATCGGAAACCATCGACTCCGATAACTTCAGTCCACCACCGCAAGGAATCAATAATGTGTCGAACTGAATGTGGATTGCTAGCAGCGAAAGTATTTCCACAGCCGGTGACGTCCTCATATTTGCCTTGCGCATCTTGTCGGTAATAAGCCTTGTTATCTATACCTTTATAAGAAAGCGTTGGCCCACCAACCCCACCTTCTGCAGTGTGGTTATAGACAACATCTAAAATGATTTCAATACCAGCCTCATGCAATTGGTCAACGGCCCATTGAAGTTCTGTGATTGGATCAGAAGTTGATGCATATGATGAATTCGGTGCGCTAAAAGCTAACGAGTTATAACCCCAATAGTTCTTTCGTCCACGAGTAAAAATTATTGGTTCAGTTACTGACGCAGCGATTGGTAATAATTCGATGGCAGTTATTCCAAGCGATTTCAAATGCGCAATGGTGGAAGGATGGCCAAGAGCTTTGTATGTTCCTCGTTCCTGAGTTGGAATTGCTGGGTTCTTGGCCGTTAAACCTTGCACATGGGCTTCGTAAATAATTGTTTTGGCCCAAGGAACTAGCGGGCGATGAATAGTGCGCGCGCCATGATGGGTTACAACGCTGTATGGAACTTTGCCTGCACTATCACGATCATCACGCAGCGTTAAATCTCCAGTACCAATGGCATCGGTGGCAACATGTCCATAAATTTCTGGCGTGTAGAAAAGTTCGCCATCAAGGGCATGCGTGTATGGATCAAGTAATAATTTTGCGGCATTAAATCGCACACCATTTTCTGGTTGCCATGGTCCATATACGCGGTATCCGTAACGCTGTCCTGGTCGAACGCCAGCTAAGTAGCCATGCCAAATGGGGCCATTGCGATGCGACATTGCAAAGCGCGTTTCAACTAACGTGCCATTGACCTCATTAAATAGACATAGCTCCACGGCATCGGCAGCGTTAGACCAGAGCGCAAAATTAGTTCCACCTTCGGTAACGGTGGCGCCGAGGGTTCGCGGATCTGCTGGAAGCACGGCGCAATAATGCCCTGATTTTATTACTGTTGTGTTACGACACCCGCTCCTCAAAGACTTCGATGAAACTACTTTCTCGTTGATTCACGAATTCTGGGTAATAGAGCAATGCCTGTTCATGTTGAAATCGAGGAAAAACTCTTCGAAAATACTCCTGCACAACAAGAAAAATTGCCGCTGGCAATAGATCTATGCTGCGTTTGAAAAACCACGGTGTTCCATTTTTTAGCATCCACAGTGCCGATTGCCTTTTGGAAGTTTTAGCTGGAACTTCACATTCAATTGGATTGATATCCCAATGAGGATGCAACAAATTGCGAAAATGGCTGGCTAAAAGTTGATGCCCTAGTTTTGAAGGGTGCATACGATCCACGTGCCAGATATTTCTTTGATATATGCCTTCGATTCGCCGTGTCTGTAGCACTTGGGCACCAAATTCAGCAGCTACCGCTTGCGTTACTTGATTTACCGCGTCGATGCGTCTTTTCAGGATTGATCCTAGGGTTTTAGGTAGCGGAACAATTTTCGTGGGATCGTGCAGCTGCAGCAGTACGATTTCAGAGCCGTTAGCTTTGAGTTGTTTCAAAATAAGCCGCAAATTATCATGCAGTTTGCGTGGAGAAAATTCATTGCGCAAAGCGTCATTTCCGCCAACAATGACCGCGGTGATTGTTGGATTGTGAATAAGAAGTTTAGGTAATTGAACCTCTAGAACTTCTTCAGACTTTGCTCCCGGCCGCGAGAGATTCAGATACACAAGCGGATTATTGAAACTTTGAGCTAAATAATATGCCCACCCTTTGCTCACACCATTGTGGTCAGTGTCTCCAACACCTGATGCTGCGCTATCTCCCAATACTGCAAAAGTGGCAACGGAGTTCATTTACGCTGCGCGCAGTTTTCGTTTAGCTAGAGCGCTCTCACCGTGGAGTTTGAGCATGAGCGAAAGTGTTGCACTCCAAGGGAAGTTCTCAGCTTGGTGGAAGCAGCGCGCTGAGAGTGTGGAATCACGGCGCATTTCGAGTACTTTTTCGATTGCATTTGCAAACTCATGACCAGTATTTCCCGCAACTGCTCCGACAGGTTCAACACTGTCGAGCAAAAGGAACTCACCAACTGCACTGGTATTTGAGGCAACAACTGGTGTTCCAGCGGCTAAAGATTCAAGGGCGGCCAAGCAGAAAGTTTCAATTGGCCCTGGTGCAAGTGATACATCGGCTGACGCAAGAATTTCGGCTAATCGCTCGCGGTCGGCAATATAACCCAGGAAAGTTACGGGAAGTTTTTTACTCTTTTCCCGAAGCTCGCTGTACATAGGACCAATTCCTACGTAAATAAGTCGGGCATTAATCCCTCGTTCAAGCAAGATTTTTAAAGCGTCAATAGATCGTGCTGGGTGTTTTTCACGAGACATTCGTCCGCAATGAACTAGCAATACTTCTGCACCTTTTAGTAGATCACTTCTAAAACTTTCATTGCGAAGAAAAGGAGAAAATTTATCTAAGTCCACTCCAAGTGGCACTCTTACAAGATTTGTTGTTTTAATATCTTCAAATTCTTTTGCTGCAAATTCAGTGGTAGTGATGACATGCTTGAATCTGGAAGAAAGACGTTGATTATGCCAATCCACGATTCGCTTTAATGAAAATGGGAAGTAATTCTTTGCTAAGCCACTCAGAGTCTCATGACTAAAAACAACCGAGGCTATATTTCTTTTCCCCGCCCATTCACCAATTTTTGAAAGAGTAAATCGGTCAGAGATTTCAAGGACATCAGGCTTAAGCATAATAAGCAGTTTCTTTACATCGCGATTATTTCGAATGATGCGATAGCCGCCACTGAAAGGTATTTCAATTGAAGGCATTGTAATTTTTGTGCCACTAGATGACTCTTCACAAAAAAATCCTCGGCCTGGAACAATGTAAGTAAAGGTATGGCCTCGATTAACGTAACCAGTTCCAAGCTGGTGGAGAGTGGTCTTTATTCCACCAGATTTCGGCCCGTAGAAATTAGCTATATGAACGATTTTCATGCAACAGCCTCCTTGAGAGCACCAGATTTATCAGCAATCAGTTCGCGATAATGATTAATAAGTTGTTGATTTACTAAAGTCCAATTTCTATCGATAACGGATGCACGCGTGCGATGTTGCATGAGAAGTGGGTCTTGCATATGTATCAACATATTGACTGCTCGGTTGAGTGAAACTGGTGCAGCAGTGTCAATTAAATAACCAGTCCAGCCATGCATGACAAGATCAACTGGACCACCAGAATGAGGCGCAATTACAGGTACTCCAGAAGCCAAAGCCTCCTGGATAGATTGGCAGAAAGTTTCATGTTTACCAGTATGAACAAAAAAGTCCAATGATGCGTAGTACTTTGATAAATCTTCGCCACCTTGATAGCCAGCAAAGTGCGCATTCGGCAAAATCTTTTCAAGACGTGATCGAGCCGGCCCATCACCGACAATGACAAGTTGAATGTCATCCCGTGCATCCAATACCGCTAAGTCATCAACCCTTTTTTCATTAGCTAGCCTGCCGACGTAGCCGACAATTTTGCGATCAGGACGTGCGCCCAATATTT
>CAIXDY010000152.1 GCA_903918325.1 uncultured Actinomycetes bacterium | reverse complement strand
TTACCCGCTCATGGTTAAGGCAGCGGCAGCAAAGCCAACTATCTACTTGGAAGAACTTGTGAATGCAATGACCAAGCGAATTCATGAAATCAACAATGATTCTGGTGAGATTGCCGAAAAATTAACCCAAAGGGAGTTAGAGATTTTGAAGCATCTCACAACCGGAAATCCAATTTCATCGATTGCTAAATCACTTCACATTTCACAAAACACCATGAAAACTCATTTACGCAATACATATCGCAAGTTAGATGCTGATGGTCGGTACACAGCGGTAGAAAAAGCGAAAAAGCTACTTCTTATTTAGTTCTAGCCCGCTAGGCTGGCGACCGTGAAAAATAAGCCACTGGGCGCTTCTTATTGGAAGTTGTGGACTGCAACGGCTATTTCTAATTTAGGTGATGGCGTTTCAATGGTGGCTTATCCATGGTTGGCCTCAGCAGTTACACGTTCACCACTTTTAATTGCTGCCGCTGGCTTTGCTTCTCGTCTGCCATGGTTAGTTTTTACTTTGCATGCCGGAGTTATCACCGATCGCTTTGATCGACGCAAGTTAATTGTGGGAATGGATTTTCTTAGGGGAGTGCTCACTGTTTTTGTTGGCACTGTTGTTTTTCTGAATCGTTCAACTTTTCCGTCACTCAATGAACTGACGAAAATGAGTGATTTGAAAACGAATTGGCCGATATATATAACTTTACTTGTTACCGCATTTCTATTTGGTTTAGCTGAAGTTCTGCGTGATAACAGTGCTCAAACTTTGTTGCCATCAGTGGTAGACACTGAGAATTTAGAGGTCGCAAATGGGCGGATGTGGTCGGCTGAATCATTGACCAATAGTTTTATCGGGCCGCCGCTTGGTTCTTTGCTCATTGGAATTGCAATTTTTCTCCCTTTTTACTTTGACGCTGGATCTTTCTTTTTTGCCGTTGCCTTGATTGCAACACTTAAAGGTAGTTTCAAACCCGTTGCTAAAGTTGAACCGAAAGCGAAAATTAATTTTAAGGCCGAAATTAAAGAAGGCTTTGTCTGGCTGTGGGCGCACCCACTACTTCGACCTATGGCAATTATTTTGGGTTCAATGAATGGCTTGGGCACGATGGTAGGTGCGGATATATTTTGTTTGCACAAGAGGTTTTACATACATCGGTTTTTATTTTTGCAGTTTTAGGTACTGCTGGTGCAATTGGCGGAACGCTTGGTGGTTTACTCGCACCGAAAGTTTCAGCAAAGTTAGGTAGCGGGCCATCACTGTGGTTAGCACTTGCTGCAGCTCCACTAGGCAGTCTTTTTATTGGTCTGACTTCATCGTGGCAAGTTGTGTGGGCAGTAACGGTTGTAGAAAGTTTTGTGGCAATTTTATGGAACACCATTACAGTCTCACTTCGTCAAAGCATCATCCCCTCGCATCTACTGGGACGAGTAAATAGTGTGTATCGATTCTTTGCGTGGGGTTCGATTCCTATTGGAATGTTTATTGGCGGCGGCTTAGTAACCCTCATGGAACATTTCGTTTCGCGTGAAAGTGCGTTGCGCAGTCCTTATTTAATTTCAGTGGCGCTAGGTCTTTTGTTATGGCTGCTGGCCGCGCCTCGGCTGACTACGGCCAAGATCGAAGCGGCCCGGGCATCGGCTTAAAAATCACCCCACGTATACCTATTTACTTAACCAGATTGTTATAGAGCCCCCGCGTGAGCCACGCTCGCATCTGTTGCGCTTATAGGGGCAATTCGGGCAGACTCACTCCACCAAAAGCGCCTATGGGGCAGGTCGACTCTCCACAGACGCTTTTACTTATCCCTCGAGGAGGACTAATGAAGTTAACAAAAGGCGCAAAGTTTGCGTTTGCAGTTGTCGCATCAGCAGGATTAGCAGTTGCACTGCTATCTCCAGCTCAAGGCGCAACTCGTTCAACCGTGATCATTCACGAAACTAACCCTGTAGCAGGACTTAACTGTTCTTTATCTACAACAAATAACACCACATGTACTGACATGGGTACTTTGCAAGGTATGGGTTTCAACTATTACAACGACAAGATGGAAATCATCAAGAACACAGTTTTCGGTTCTTATAAGGTCGTAAAGAACTCAGCAACAGATTTCCGTGTTCAGTACACAGTTAACCCAGGTCGCGTGTGGTCAGATGGAACACCAATCACTGGTGTAGATCTACTTCTTTCACACGTTACACAGAGCAGCGATTATTCAAAGGCTGCAGGCCTTGGTGATCCAGCTAGCAAGACTGCTAAGCCAGCTTTCAACGGTCTTGGTTACAGCGGAACTTACGACAAGAACATTGTCGGAGTAACTCTTTCAGCTGATCAAATGTCAGTAACTCTTCAGTACAAGAGCCCTGTTGCTAACTGGGATATCTATGGTCCAGGACCATCACCAGTTCACGCACTTGTTCTTCTTTCAGAAGGCAAGAAGGCTCTAGGAACTGCTGCAGAAAACTTAGCTGCCAAGGATCGCTTCCTAAAGGCATTCACATCTAAGGACACAGCCGCTCTTAAGAAGATGGGTGATAGCTGGTCAAACGACTACACCATCACAACTATTGATAAGTCAACTAACCCATTGCTTCTAGTAAGCAACGGTGGATTCATCATTGATAGCGCAGTTGCAAAGACAACAATGACTTTGAAGCTCAACCCTAAGTACAACTCAGGTCCAGCGATGAGCGGATCTGTAGATACTGTTGTATTCAAGGTTATTGGTGACGGAACTGCAGCTACACAGGCACTTGCTAACGGTGAAATTGATATTTATGCAGGACAGGCAACAGCTGATGCTGTAGCGGCCCTGAATAAGATCAGCTCAATTAACGTTGTTGGTGCGATTTCTGGAGCTTACGAGCACTGGGATCTTCACTATGACACTGTTGATGGCGAAAGCGCATACACAGGTCTATTCAAGAAGTCAGACGGAGCTAAGTCAGCTGCTCTACGTCAAGCTTTCTTGCTTGGTGTACCTCGCGATGAAATCATGACAAAGTTGATTGCACCAATTAATGGTGAAAAAACTCCACTATGTACTACTTGGGTAAAGCCAGGTAATGCAATGTACGACAAGATTTGCGCAGCTAATGGTTCAGCAGCATTTACACGTGGAACACAAGACACACGTAATGCAACTGCAGCAGCACTTGTTAAGAAGTACTTCCCAGATGCAATGAAGAACCCAATCAAGGTACGTGTTCTAGTTCCAGGAAATAACCCACGCCGTGCAGCAGAGTTCGCTCTTGCTAAGGCAAACGAAGCCAAGATTGGTTTCGATCTAGTGGGCGATGTTCGCACTGACTGGGGTTCACAACTTGGTACATCTGCATACGATGCATACTTCTTCGCTTGGGTGAACTCTTCAGTTCAACAGCGTCAATCATGTGGTCTGTATGAAACTAATGGCGGAAACAACTACGTCATGGGTTACACCAATACAGCCTTTGATAACGTATGTAACACACTTTACAAGCCACTCAGCGATTCAATTCTTTCAGCTAAGTACATTCAAGCTGAACGTATTACTAATGCTGACTGGATTACAGTTCCTGTTTTTGCGCACCCAGGTGTATATGCAATTAACAAGGCACTTAAGGGTGTTAAGCCAGCTCCACTATCTCCACAAATTACGTGGAACTACTGGGAGTGGTCATACTAAGGATTAATTTCCTTAGTTAGAACAACCAGAAACTGAGTAAAAGAGCGCCCGGGAATTAACCCCCGGGCGCTCTTCTCATGTACATTCATACCCATAAGTAAGGCAGTTTCAATCCTTTCGAAAGGCTTTTGACCAACGATGCTCGCTTTCATCCTTCGCCGCCTTGGAATTTTGACGGTTATTCTCTTTGGATCAAGTTTTATTTTGTATAACTTGGCGGCACTTTCTGGCGATCCGTTGGCTGATTTAAAACTGAGTTCTGATCCCAACCGCGATTTTTTAATCGCTTCATTAACGCGTGAGCTGCAACTTGATGTGCCACCGCCAGCCCGATATTTCTTATGGATTAAGGGAATTTTTGGAATTTTTCTGGGCCACCCAAATTTTGGTAAGGCCCGCGATGGATCACTTGTTTCACACTCACTGGCTCTAGCAATTCCAGTCACCATTCGCTTGGTGCTAACGGCCACTATTTTGGCAATCATCATGGGTATCGCAATCGGAATCATTACTGCGTTGCGCCAATACTCTCGCTTTGACTATGCAATGACTTTTGTTTCTTTCCTTATGTTTTCACTCCCAGTTTTCTGGGTAGCGGTTTTGCTTAAGGCTTATCTAGCAATTTCCTTTAATAACTTTCTTAAAAACCCCATCGTTCCAATTGGCTGGATTATCGGCCTAGGTCTGGCCACAGCGGTTTTTTGGGCATCACTCATCGGTGGAACGCGACGAACTTTTTGGATCGCTTTTGGAGCTTCGGGAATATTTGCCGCGGCTTTAGTTGCAACTTTTAGCGCAACGGGCTGGTTCCTCAATCCAAGTTTGGGACCACTAGTTATTTTCGCGCTTTCAATTGGAATTGCCTATGGTGTTACCCAACTTTCGGTGGGACTAACAAATCGGGCAGCGCTCAAATCTTCTTTGACTATGTCGGCTTTGACCTTGCTTTCTTACTACCCAGCTAACTGGGTCTTTAGCCATCACCCAGGAACTTTCCCAATTTTAGCTATGGCGATTCTGGCTATTGTCTTTGCAGTAGTTTCAGGTCTGGCGTTTTCAAAAATTGATCGTCTCCCAATTATTCGAACTACTGTATTGACTGCGCTGTTATCTGCCGGTTTGTTGTTAGTTGATAAGTTCATGCGCACGTGGCAGCCATATATGCAGACTGATGCGATTAATTATCGCCCAGTTCCAACCGTGGGCCAGCGCAGCGATTTACTGGGTAATGACAATTGGTGGTTATCGAGCTTAGATATCATCACGCACTTGGTGCTGCCAACTCTTGCACTGACATTGATTTCTTTTGCCGGATACATTCGTTTCTCGCGTGGAACGCTGCTGGATGTTTTGAATCAAGATTACATTCGTACTGCCCGCGCTAAAGGTCTATCCGAGCGCACTGTGATCATGCGACATGCCTTTAGAAATACCATGATTCCGCTGACAACAATCATTGTGGTGGACTTCGCCGGCATTATCGGTGGCGCCCTTATTACTGAAAACGTTTTCGGTTGGTCAGGAATGGGAACGTTATTTAGAAATGCTCTCTTTGGTTTTGACCTCAATCTTTTGATGGGCGTCTTCTTTGTAACGGCATCACTGTCAGTGCTTGCCAACTTGATTGCAGATTTGCTGTATTCAGTCTTAGATCCGCGTATTCGCGTGGGAAGCGGTGGATGATGATATTTAAAAAGAAATCAGCTGCCGTTGCTACCGGTGATACATCGGGTGAAAACGCTATTGCAAATAAAGAAGTAGAAGGTTTAAGCCAGGGTCAGATTGTACGACGCCGTTTCTTTAGACACCGCGCCGCGGTATTTTCACTGGGAGTAATTCTCTTTATTGCCGTATTTGTCTTTACTGCCTTGGACTTTAAATTATTTGGAATCTGGCGCATTCATGGTTGGTGGAAATGGACTATCGCAGATATTCCAGATTTGAGAGTGGGCGATTGCCCTGGTGGAACTGTTGGTTGTCCAACGATGTCGCTTCGACCTAAGTTTTTAGGTGGAGCTGGCATTGGTCTGGGTGATCACCCATTTGGTCAAGACGATATCGGCCGTGACTTTTTTGCTCTCGTTATGAAAGGCACGCAGCGCTCCCTTTCAGTAATGGTTGTAATCGGATCTATCGGTGGAACTTTAGGAACAGTTATTGGTTCCATCTCTGGTTTCTATCGCGGTAAAGTCGATGCAATCTTGATGCGCTTTACTGATTTTATTATCACGATTCCAGCGATCATTATTGGTTCAGTAGTTGGTTACCACTACGGAAACCTAGGCGCGATTTTCTTAGCTTTCTACTTGGGCCTTTTCGCTTGGACCGGACTTTCTCGTCTGGTACGCGGAGAGTTTTTAACCCTTCGCGAGCGTGAATTCGTGGATGCTGCCCGCGTTGCTGGTGCATCCAATCGACGAATTATTTTCAAGCACATCCTGCCAAATGCAGTCGGTGTAATTATCGTCTCCGTTACCTTGTTGATGTCAGGTGCCATTTTGCTGGAAACTGCGTTGAGCTACATTGGTTTTGGTGT
>CAIXDY010000151.1 GCA_903918325.1 uncultured Actinomycetes bacterium | reverse complement strand
GCCGCTTTAAATGGTTTCAAACAAGGTGGCGCAATTGCAGCCACAGTTGATCCAGCTAATGGTTCTGGAATCACTCTTGCTTCAACTGCCACAAAGGCAATTGATCTTTGGGAAGATCCACAGTGCCCAATTTGCAATAACTTTGAACAAGCTAATGGTGCCTACATCGATGAATTAGTTCGCACCAATAAAGCTAAAGTCACCTACCATGTACTTTCATTTCTTGGAAATGAATCAATTTCTGCAGCAAATGCAGAATTTTGTGCAGCAGATGAAGGTCACTATTTAGACTTTCACAAAGCGGTGTACATGGTTCAACCTGCACTCGAAAACTCAGGTTTTTGGACAAGTACGAATCTTCTAAAAATTGGTAAGTATGTTGGGTTGACTTCAAAAAGCTTCACAGATTGCGTCAACAAAGCATCTAAACTTGACCAAGTAAAAGCGGCTTATGACTCCATGCCAAAATACAATGTTAAAGGAACTCCAACGGTATTCATTAATGGAAAATTGTGGGAACGAAAGAACTCCTCTTTCCTCTTAGATGAGTTCCGTACGGCTGTAGAGGCCGGTTAACAATTGATTCGGTCAATTCCATCGCCAACAGTTTCGGCGTTGGAGTTCGGCCCGTTTACTTTTCACCTTTACGCGCTCTGCATTATCACTGGAATAGCTATTGCCATTTGGTTAGGCGATAAACGTTTTCGCTCAGTTACCGACAATGGAAAATCGGTAGTTTCCGACGTTGCAATTCTTGCCGTTCCTTTTGGAATCATTGGTGGACGCATTTATCACGTCATTACTTCTCCAGATGCCTACTTTGGAAATGGCGGACACCCACTCGATGCTTTCAAGATTTGGGAGGGTGGACTAGGAATTTGGGGTGCGATCTCCCTTGGTGCATTGGCAGCTTGGTTTCGTTACCGCCAAATCGCACAAAAGATTGAGTTACCTCATTTTTTACTTTTTCTCGATGCACTTGCCCCTGGAGTTCTTTTTGCTCAAGCAATCGGACGATTTGGCAATTGGTTTAACGTTGAACTTTTTGGGCGGCCATTAAAAGCTCCATGGGCGCTAGAAGTTCCGTTGCAATTTCGCCCCAGTGGTTATGCCGCTTTTGAAACATTTCATCCAACTTTTCTCTATGAATCCATCTGGTGTGCATTGCTGGCTTTCGTACTGATTAAGTATGGAAAGGGCTTGAAATCCGGCCAAGTTTTTTCTGCATACATTCTGGGTTACTGCATTGGACGTCTAGGTATTGAATCTTTGCGGATCGATACCGCTCACACGATTCTTGGTTTGCGTCTAAATATTTGGGTTAGTTTGCTCGTAGGTATTGCCGCTGGAGTGACACTGCTCTCACAATCAAAGAAAGCGGTGTGAGTTTCAGGTAGGCTCATAGGCATGACACTCGAAGAGGTATACAAGCGAAATCTGCATCACCGCACACATCGTGCGGGCTGGTTGCGTGCCGCCGTTCTCGGTGCAAATGATGGATTAGTTGCAACAGCATCATTGATGATTGGTGTTGCCGCATCTGGAAATAATAATTTTCTTGTCACTGCCGGCCTAGCAGGAATTTCTGCAGGTGCAATGTCAATGGCAGTTGGGGAATATGTTTCAGTTCGTTCTCAAAATGATGTTGAAGAATCTGATCGCTTATTGGAGATGCAACATTTAGCCGCTGATCCTGAAGGTGAGTTGATTGAACTTCAACACATTTATATTGAACGCGGTCTCACGCCAGAGTTAGCAATGACCGTTGCAGTTGAAATGCATAAGAAGGATCCACTAGCTGCACACTTGCGTGATGAGTTAGGGCAACACCCACATACCAAAGCCCGACCAGTGCAAGCATCGATCGCTTCAGCTTTGAGTTTTACTGCAGGTGGTGCAGTTCCATTTCTTGGAGCATTTGCTCCTACCCTTGGTGCCAAGGCTTGGAGCATTGTCGGTTTTACGGTTATCGGCTTGCTGATAACTGGCATCGTCAGCGCGCGCATTGCAGGCTCAAAGGTGCTCGTACCAACCATTCGCGTAATTCTGGGTGGGTGTTTAGGCATGCTCATCACTGCAGGGATTGGTCAATTGGCCCACCTTTCGGGGCTATAAATTCTTCTCGATTAACCTGCTTTGTTGCTACGCTTTGCCAGCATTACAAGGGCCAAGGTTGTCCCGCAATTTATTAATCTGACAACAGGAGCTCTACCACCATGGCTTTGCCTTCCAATTACCCGCATGCACAAGGTCTCTACGACCCTGCGCAAGAACATGATGCATGCGGTGTTGCAATGGTGGCAACGCTTAACAAAGTAGCAACACATGAAATTGTTGAAAAAGCGCTCACCGCACTTCGCAATCTTGAACACCGTGGTGCATCTGGAGCTGAACCAGACAGCGGCGATGGCGCAGGAATTCTTATCAGAGTTCCGGACAAGTTCTATCAAGATGTGACTGAGTTTGCATTGCCCCCAGCCGGGGCTTATGCAACCGGAATCGCATTTGTCGAACAAGGCGCGGAGATAAAAGCTGCAGTTGAAAAAATTGCTAAAGAAGAAGGTCTTGTTGTTTTGGGTTGGCGTGATCTGCCAATTAATTCAACATCGCTTGGAAAAACAGCGCTATCTGTCATGCCGAACTTCCAACAGATTTTTATTGCCGGAGCAAATGGTGAAAAAGATTTAACGCTGGATCGTTTAGCTTTTTGTCTGCGTAAACGTGCCGAACATGGATTGAAGCTTTACTTCCCATCATTGTCATCACAAACAATTGTCTATAAGGGAATGTTAACAACTGGTCAGCTAGAGGAGTTTTTCCCTGATTTATCTGATGAGCGCGTGGTTTCACCGCTTGCACTTGTGCACTCACGTTTTTCAACAAACACTTTTCCTTCGTGGCCGCTAGCTCACCCATATCGATTTATTGCGCATAATGGTGAAATCAATACCGTTAAAGGAAATCGCAACTGGATGCGTGCCCGTGAATCACTGTTGGAAAGTGATGTCATTCCCGGTGACCTTAAACGCTTATTCCCAATCGTTGAAATGTCAGGCAGTGATTCTGCATCCTTTGACGAAGTTTTAGAACTTTTGTATTTAGGTGGACGCTCGCTGCCTCATGCAGTGTTAATGATGATTCCTGAGGCTTGGGAAAACCATGAAACCATGCCACAAAACCGACGCGAGTTTTATGAGTTCCATGCCTCACTTATGGAGCCGTGGGATGGTCCAGCGTGTGTGACTTTTACTGATGGTCACCAAGTCGGCGCCGTGCTCGATAGAAATGGTCTTCGCCCTTCACGTTTCTGGGTTACAAACGATGGTCTGGTAGTTCTCGCCTCCGAAGTAGGTGTTTTAGATATTCCCGCAGAAAATATTGCTCGTAAAGGCCGCTTGCAGCCGGGCAAAATGTTCTTAGTTGATATCGAAGCCGGTCGCATTATCGAAGATGATGAAATCAAAGATCAGTTAGCTAATGCTGCGCCATATGGAGATTGGTTACATGCCGGAATAGTGAGATTAAATGAACTACCAGCGCGTGAACACATTGTTTATCCGCACTCATCAGTTGTTCGACGTCAACGTGCATTTGGTTATACCGAAGAAGATCTACGAATTCTGATCACACCGATGGCTAAAAATGCAATGGAACCTCTTGGATCTATGGGAACCGATACGCCGATTGCCGCGCTATCAGAGAAGTCTCGTTTAATTTTCGATTATTTTTCCCAGTTATTTGCGCAAGTGACTAACCCTCCACTAGATGCAATCCGCGAAGAATTAGTTACAAGTCTTGGTACCTCTATGGGCCCTGAACATAATCTGCTTGACCCAGGCCCATCTAGTTGTCGCCAAATATCGCTTGCATTCCCAGTTATTGATAATGATGAACTTGCAAAGATTATTCATGTTAATGCCGATGGCGATCACCCAGGTCTAGGCGCATACGTTATCCGTGGTCTCTTCTATGTAGCTGGTGGCGGCGAAGCTCTACGCAATCGCATCGATGAAATCCGCGCAGAAGTTTCGCAAGCTATCAATGATGGTGCACGAATAATTGTTCTTTCAGATCGTGATGCCGATGCTGAAGAAGCAGCAATTCCATCCTTATTGTTAACGTCGGCGGTTCACCACCATTTGATTCGCGAAAAAACTCGCACCAAAGTTGGTTTGGTAATTGAGGCCGGTGATGTACGCGAAGTGCACCACGTTGCGCTTTTAATTGGCTATGGTGCTGCTGCAGTAAACCCATATTTAGCTATGGAATCGGCCGAAGATTTAGTTCTTCAAGGCGTCATTACTGGAATTACTCCTGAGAAAGCCGTGCGTAATCTCATTAAGTCTTTGGGTAAAGGTGTATTGAAAGTGATGTCCAAGATGGGCATTAGCACCATTGCTTCCTACACCGGCGCACAAGTATTTGAAGCAATTGGTTTGAGCCAAGAAGTTATCGACGAATATTTCGCTGGCACAACATCACGTCTGGGTGGCGTCTCACTTGATGTCATTGCTAAAGAAACTATTGCCCGTCACCACATTGCATATCCACCTGGGGGAGAAGTTCCGGGAACCAAGCGCTTACCAATTGGCGGAGAGTACCAATGGCGCCGCGAAGGTGAGCCGCACTTATTTGATCCAGAAACCGTCTTCACTTTGCAGCACTCAACTCGCACCAAGCGGTATGACATTTTCAAACGCTACACCGGCCGAGTAAATGAGCACAGCACCCGACTCATGACTTTGCGCGGCCTCTTTGAATTTAATGAAAGTGTGCGCCCAGCCATTTTAATTGATGACGTTGAATCAGCTTCAGAAATTATCAAACGTTTTTCTACTGGTGCGATGTCGTATGGCTCAGTTTCACAAGAAGTTCATGAAACTTTAGCCATTGCAATGAACCGCTTAGGTGGAAAATCTAATACTGGTGAAGGTGGCGAAGATCCAGAACGTTTCCTGCCTATGGCTAATGGTGATTCAAAACGATCTTCAATTAAGCAAGTTGCTTCTGGACGTTTCGGTGTAACAAGTGATTACCTTGTAAATGCCGATGATATTCAAATTAAAATTGCACAAGGAGCAAAGCCAGGCGAGGGTGGTCAACTTCCAGGTAACAAGGTGTATCCATGGATTGCCAAAGTTCGTTATTCAACTCCAGGTGTGGGGCTAATCTCGCCACCACCTCATCATGATATTTATTCCATCGAGGATCTTGCACAGTTAATTCACGACTTAAAAAATGCCAATAAAAATGCACGCGTCCACGTTAAATTAGTTGCCGAAGTTGGGGTTGGAACTGTTGC
>CAIXDY010000150.1 GCA_903918325.1 uncultured Actinomycetes bacterium | reverse complement strand
CGGTGGTGGAAGCATTGTTCTTTCACTTCTTGCAATTGCACTTGCTGGAACTGGTTTGCTAACAACTGTTGGCGTAATCGTTGCGATGGATACTTTTGGTCCAATTTCAGATAACGCTCAAGGTATTGCTGAAATGTCTGGCGATGTTGAAGGCGAAGGCGCAAAGATTCTTACCGCTCTCGATGCCGTTGGTAATACAACTAAGGCGATCACTAAAGGAATTGCAATTGCAACTGCGGTGCTTGCCGCAACAGCTTTGTTCGGAGCTTTCACCGATGCAATCAAGAAAGCTGTTGAAGATGCCGGCAAGA
Organism: uncultured Actinomycetes bacterium; assembly: GCA_903918325.1. Classification (GTDB taxonomy): domain Bacteria; phylum Actinomycetota; class Actinomycetes; order Nanopelagicales; family Nanopelagicaceae; genus Planktophila. The sequence continues at coordinate 2,417 of CAIXDY010000150.1, read as the reverse complement.
CTGCATCAAATCTTGCTGTGCAATACCAAGGCGTTTTGGATGTTGCTAACCCACGTAACTTAGTCGGTTTAATTATCGGCGCAGCAGTTGTGTTCTTGTTCTCTGGTCTTGCAATCAATGCAGTATCACGTGCAGCAGGTGCGGTTGTTGTTGAAGTTCGTAAGCAATTTATCGAACACCCAGGAATTATGAAGGGCACTGAAAAGCCTGACTACGGCCGCGTTGTAGATATCTGTACTCGCGATTCACTACGTGAACTTGTAACACCAGGATTACTGGCAGTAATGGCACCAATCGCCGTTGGTTTCGGTCTCGGTGTTGGTCCACTTGGTGCATACCTAGCCGGTGCTATTGGTACTGGAACATTGATGGCGGTATTTCTTTCTAACTCAGGCGGTGCTTGGGATAACGCAAAGAAGATGGTTGAAGATGGACATCACGGTGGAAAGAACTCTGATGCTCACGCAGCCACAATCGTTGGTGACACCGTGGGAGATCCTTTCAAGGACACTGCCGGCCCAGCAATTAACCCATTGATTAAGGTGATGAACCTTGTTGGTCTATTAATTACTCCAGCAATTGTTTCATTAGCTCTTGGCGGAAATACAAAGATTTCTATGTACATCGGAATCGGCGCAGTACTTGTGATTATTGCCGCGCTTATCCGTAACCGTCGCCAAGCAACTGCAATCCTCGTATAAAAGGATTACATGGCTAAAGCGAAAACTGACCTGATAAAGCTGGTGATTGTTGAATCACCAGCTAAGGCCAGAAAGATTGGCGGATACCTCGGCGATGATTACGTCGTCGAGGCCTCCGTCGGCCATATTCGCGATCTTCCCCAACGTGCGGCAGATATCCCTAAAGAATATAAAAAAATTGCGTGGGCTAAAGAAGGCGTAGATATTGAAAATGACTTCGCGCCTTTGTATGTCATTAACCCCGATAAAAAAGCCAAAGTGGCCGAGTTAAAAGAGTTGATGAAAAACGCCGAAGAATTAATTCTGGCAACAGATGAAGACCGCGAAGGCGAAGCAATTGCTTGGCACTTAGTAGAAACCCTGCAACCCAAGATTCCTATCAAGCGCATGGTCTTTAATGAAATTACTAAAGAAGCAATTTTAGAAGCGGTATCTAATACCCGCGATCTTGATTATCACTTGATCGATGCACAAGAAACGCGTCGTGTACTCGATCGCTTATTTGGTTATCGCTTATCCCCTGTTTTATGGAAAAAAGTTATGCCCCGCATCTCTGCCGGCCGCGTGCAATCCGTTGCTACACGTTTAATCGTTGAAAAAGAGCGCGAACGTATGGCTTTTATTTCATCGGCCTGGTGGGATTTAGCTGCCGTTACTGCGCTTGGTTTTAGCGCACGTTTGCTAGAAGTAGACGGTAAAAGAGTTGCGGCAACTTCTGACTTTGGTGCCGATGGCGCAGTTAAAGAAAAATCACTCGCAAATATTTTGTTATTAGACGAAACCAGCGCTAAACATTTGGTTGATTCGCTGAAATCTTCTTCGTTGACCGTTAAGTCAATGGAAGAAAGCCCACGTACCGAACGCCCCAAACCACCTTTTACTACCTCAACAATGCAACAAGATGCTGGTAGCCGACTTGGTTGGGGTGCACAGATCACCATGCGCATTGCACAACGTTTGTACGAAAACGGTTACATCACTTATATGCGTACCGACAGTGTGAATCTTTCACAGCAAGCCATTGATGCCGCGCGCAAAGCCGCTAAAGCTTTATACGGCGCCGACCATGTTGCCGATTCACCACGTGCCTACACCGGCAAAACTAAAAATGCACAGGAGGCTCACGAAGCCATTCGCCCCGCAGGTGAAACTTTTAAAACTCCTGGCGAACTAGCTCCCGAACTTTCTCGTGATGAATTTGCTTTATACGATCTGATTTGGAAGCGCACTGTTGCTTCGCAAATGGCCGATGCTAAAAAAATGCAGATGCGCGTTGATTTCGATGCACAAACCAATGACGGCAAAGCAACTATTTTCCGCGCTAACGGTTCCGTTATTACTTTCCCCGGTTTCCTTGCCGCCTATGACGACATCGTTAGTGATGAGAATAAAGATGAAGAAAGCGCCGACAAACGTTTACCGGCGATGACGCTGGGTCAAAGCGTTAAAGTTGATGAATACACTTGCGAAGGCCACGAAACTAAACCACCTGCCCGTTATACCGAACCAACTCTGGTTAAAAAACTAGAAGAACTAGGTATCGGTCGCCCATCTACTTTTGCTTCCATCATTCAAACCATTCAAGATCGTGGCTATGTTTATAAGCGCGGCCGCGCTTTAGTTCCAACTTTTCTAGCTTTTTCAGTGACTGGCTTGCTCGAAACCCACTTCACAAAGTTAGTTGACTACGAATTCACTGCCAGCATGGAAGAAGAT
>CAIXDY010000149.1 GCA_903918325.1 uncultured Actinomycetes bacterium | reverse complement strand
CTACTTGGCACGGTCACGACTCTTGTAGCTGCAAGAGTTACCTTGGAAGAGCAGTTGCATGAATTAGGCTTAACGACGATTTCCAGCAGCGCAAACTTCATCCTATTTACTGGATTTAACGCTCCAGCCCCTAAACTTTGGAGTGAACTTCTGAGCAAGGGCGTACTAATCAGAGACGTTGGAATTCCTGGATACCTGCGCGTGACAATCGGCAATGAGGCCGAAAATAAAATGTTTATTACTGCTTTAAAAGAACTTATCTAAGGAGATCACTATGAGAAGCGCACGAGTCGAACGAGCAACTAAAGAATCACATGTTCTAGTTGAACTCAATTTAGATGGTCAAGGCGTAATCGATGTTTCAACAGGTGTTCCTTTTTTCGACCATATGATGTCGCAACTAGGTAAGCATTCCGGCTTTGACTTAACCGTGAAAACTACGGGAGATATTGATGTTGACTCACACCACAGCGTGGAAGATACGTCTCTAGCATTTGGGCAAGCGTTGCGCGAAGCTCTAGGTGATAAAGCTGGAATTCGCCGCTTTGGAGATTCCATGGTTCCACTCGATGAAGTTTTAGTTCAGGCCGCCGTTGATCTTTCTGGTCGACCATATTTAGTGCACCGTCAACCTGAAATTGTCGAACTTATTGGTACCTTCGATACAACTCTAGGTAAGCACATTTGGGAATCGATCGTTGCTGAAGCACATATTGCTTTGCACATTCGCGTACTTGAAGGTCGAAATGCGCACCATGTCTTTGAAGCACAGTTCAAAGCGGTAGCGCGAGCTTTACGCGATGCAGTTTCATTGGATGGCAGAGTCGCAGGTATCCCATCAACTAAAGGTTCTCTTTGATCGCAATTCTTGATTATGGATCTGGCAATTTACGATCAGCCGAACGCGCATTTGCAACTGCGGGCCAAGAAGTAATTGTCACCTCCGATCGCGCGCTGGCGTTAGAAGCGCAAGGCTTAGTTGTTCCAGGAGTAGGTGCATTTGCGGCATGTATGGCGGGTCTGAGTAAAGTAAATGGCAGCGAAATTATTAGAGAGAGAATTGCACTCGAACGCCCAGTTTTAGGAATCTGTATTGGAATGCAAATCTTATTTAGTCAAGGAAGTGAGCAATCAGAAAATGGAATCCACACTGGCGTAGGAATTTGGGAAGGTGAAGTTTCGAAAATTACCGCACCGATTTTGCCGCACATGGGGTGGAACACAGTTGAGACACATGCCCAATCTGAACTTTTTAAAGGGGTAGAAGAGGAATCGTTTTACTTTGTCCATTCGTATGCGGCTAAGTCAGCCGTTGGAAAATTAAGTAGTTGGACGACTTACGGCGAACCCTTTATTTCTGCTGTAGAAGATGGTTATGTCACTGCTACGCAATTCCACCCAGAAAAATCTGGCGATGCAGGGTTACAACTGATCAAGAATTGGGTTGGCGCATTATGAGTTATTTAGAACTTCTTCCAGCCGTTGATGTCAAAGATGGCAGAGCTGTGCGCCTGGTTCAAGGCGAACTTTCCAAAGAGAGTATTTACGGTGCACCTCTTGAAGTTGCCCTTGAATTTCAAAATGCAGGGGCGGAATGGTTGCACCTTGTTGATCTTGATGCCGCTTTTGGTCGTGGAAGTAATGCCGAGTTATTAGCTGAAGTAGTGGGTGCTCTCGATATTAAAGTTGAATTATCAGGCGGAATCCGCGACGACGAAACTTTGACTCGCGCACTTGCAACGGGATGTCATCGTGTGAATTTAGGAACCGCAGCTCTTGAAGATCCGGAATGGACTGCACGAGTAATTGGCACATATGGAGACCGCATTGCTGTTGGTTTGGATGTTCGGGGTCATGTATTGGCAGCACGCGGCTGGACTAAAGAAGGTGGCGATTTATTTGAAACCCTTGCACGTTTAGATAAAGATGGTTGTGCACGTTACGTGGTAACTGATGTAACAAAAGATGGCACTTTAGCTGGACCGAATTTAGAATTACTTAAATCAGTGTGCGCTGCAACTAATAAGCCGGTAGTTGCTAGTGGCGGAATTTCATCTCTCGCAGATATACAAGCTTTAGTTGATCTTCACTCTGTAGGTGTTGAAGGTGCAATCGTTGGTAAAGCTTTATATGCAGGTGCTTTCACTTTGCCACAAGCTTTGGAGTTAACGGGGCGATGACACTTTCGGTTCGCATAATTCCCTGCCTAGATGTCACCGATGGCCGTGTAGTAAAAGGCGTTAACTTTACAAATTTAGTTGATGCCGGTGATCCAGTTGAGATGGCCGCGCTTTACGGAATCGAAGGGGCCGATGAATTAACATTTTTAGATATTTCGGCAAGTGTCGCAGGTCGAGAAACCACGTTAGATGTTGTTCGTCGAACTGCCGAGCAAGTATTTATTCCGCTCACAGTTGGTGGAGGAATTCGTACTGTTGAAGATGTGGATCGTTTATTACGCGCCGGAGCCGATAAAGTTTCAGTTAATACTGCCGCTATTGCAAGGCCCGAGTTGATTGCCGAAATTGCCGATAAATTTGGTTCCCAAGTTTTAGTTTTATCTGTAGATGCACGTCGTGCTCGAACAGAATCTGGATTTGAAGTCACCACACATGGCGGTCGTGAGAGTGCCAATCTCGATGCTCTCACTTGGATTGATCGAGCATGCGCACTTGGCGTGGGTGAAATTTTATTGAACTCCATGGATGCAGATGGAACACGGGCAGGTTATGACTTAGGAATGATCAGCGCGGTCAGGGCAGTTACTAAAACCCCACTAATTGCTAGCGGTGGAGCGGGCACGTTAGCTGATTTTGCTGCAGCCCTTGATGCTGGCGCCGATGCTTTACTGGCTGCGAGTGTCTTTCATTTCGGTATGCATCGAATTGGCGACGTGAAGTCATACCTGGATGCCAATAATTATCCGGTGCGCACCGTCGCCAACAAGTAGGGCAGAATTAGCACATGAGCGCTCTCGATCCAGCCATTGAATCTTTGCTCAAAGATCCAGAAGCGTTGATCCCTGCAATTGCGCAAGATGCCACTACCAAAGCAGTTTTAATGTTGGCTTACATGAACGCAGATTCACTTGCACTGACTTTGGCTACTGGCAAAGCAACGTACTGGTCGCGATCTCGCAATGAACTTTGGGTAAAAGGGGCAACATCAGGGCATTATCAAGAAGTTCAATCAGTGGCACTCGATTGCGACGGTGACGCTTTGCTCATAACCGTTAACCAAATTGGCGCAGCATGTCATACCGGAGAAATTACCTGTTTCCATGTGCCATTGGCCCTTGGATAAGAAAATGAATCTAGAAGAGTTCCGGGCATTCGCCAAAGTTTCTAACGTGATTCCAGTATCACGACGTTTACTGGCCGATGGCGAAACTCCCTTAGGTGTATATAAAAAATTAGCTAAAGATGCTCCCAACACATTTCTTTTGGAATCAGCCGAACATGGCGGTGCTTGGTCACGCTATTCATTTATAGGTGTGAGAAGTGAAGCGACGTTAAGTGAAAAAGATGGAAAGGCATACTGGCAAGGGACTGCACCTGCTGGTGCACCGACTGGAATAGATCCACTTGAAGCACTAAGACTTTCAGCCGCACATTTGAAGTCACCGGTTATTAAAGGTTTACCTCCATTGACTGGGGGACTTGTAGGTTTTATGGGTTACGACGTAGTGCGTCGCCTTGAGAAACTTCCCAATCTGGCCAATAAGGATTTGCCGTTGCCTGAATTAAGTTTCATGTTGACAAGTGATTTAGCGGTTTTAGATCACAGTGACGGCACAATAACTTTAATTGCTAATGCAATAAATTGGGATGGCAGCGATGATCGTATAGATGAAGCTTTTACTTTGTGTAATGAACGCCTTGATCGGATGCAACAAGATTTAGCCTCGTCTTTACCGGGCGATGTTGCTCAAATAGATACACACTCTGCACCAGAATTTTCGGCAAACATGACACCTGAGGAATTTAAGGTAAAAATTGCACAAGCTAAAGAAGAGATTGTGGCGGGTGAAGCCTTTCAAATAGTTCTTTCGCAGCGTTTTTCCATGCCCTGCACCGCAGATGCAATCGATGTTTACCGAATGTTGCGCTTGAATAACCCCAGCCCGTACATGTATCTATTCCGATTTAATGAAGGAATAACAATTGTCGGATCAAGCCCAGAAGCTTTAGTTAAAGTAAATCAACGTGAAGTGATGATTCACCCAATCGCCGGAACTCGAAAGCGCTCGGCTTCACCCGAAGAAGATCATCGTTTAGGTGAAGAGTTATTGGCCGATCCAAAAGAGCGTGCAGAGCATTTAATGTTGGTAGATCTGGGGCGCAATGACTTAGGCCGTGTTTGTGCTGCAGGAACCGTCGAAGTAGTTGATTTCATGCATATTGAAAGATACTCACATGTGATGCATATAGTTTCAACAGTTACTGGAACTCTGGCTGATAAATCAACGCCAGTGGATGCCTTATTTTCAGTATTTCCAGCGGGAACGTTATCGGGTGCACCTAAACCTCGAGCTATGGAAATTATTGAAACTTTAGAACCGACACGACGCGGACTCTATGGTGGAATTGTTGGTTATTTAGATTTCACTGGAAACATCGATACGTGCATTGCAATTAGAACAGCTCTGATACATGAAGGTACCGCTTATGTGCAAGCAGGTGCCGGAATTGTCGCTGACTCTGATCCGGAATCCGAGAACCAAGAATGTCGCAATAAGGCAGCCGCAGTTTTAATGGCGGTTGATTCAGCAAATAGATTGCGTAAAAACTAATGAGCCAAGGCCTAACAATTATTGTGAGCATCGTAGTTGTCTTAACTTTTGTACTGGCAATTGGACGTAAGTTTAAAATTTCATCAAGATATGAACGTAAGCCCAGAACACTCAATTCATGGTCAGCTTTAGATAAAGGTATTGATCCCACTGAAGAGATTCAATCATGAGCGTGCTTGATTTAATCATTGAAGGTGTCAGAGAAGATTTAGCTGCTCGTAGAAAACCTTTGGCCCAATTGCACGAAGCAATGGATCAAGCGGCCCCGGCACTTAATCCAGTACCGAAGTTATTGCAGCGCGAAATGTCGGTTATTGCTGAAGTGAAACGTTCTTCACCTAGTAAAGGCGCATTAGCAACTATCAATGACCCAGCTGGATTAGCGCAGCAATATGAAAGTGCGGGTGCCAGCATCATTAGTGTGCTTACCGAGCAACGCAGATTCGGTGGTTCGCTACAAGATTTAGTTGCCGTTCGAGCTCGTGTGAATATTCCTGTTCTACGAAAAGATTTTATGGTTGATGAATATCAATTTTTTGAAGCACGTGCACATGGGGCTGATGTTGTATTACTAATAGTTGCTGCACTTAGCCAATCCCAGCTCAATGATTACTATCAATTGGCACAAGGTTTAGGAATGACTTCTTTAGTTGAAGTCCATACCCATGATGAGCTTGAACGTGCCCTTGAAATTTCACCGCAAATGGTTGGTGTCAATTCACGAAATCTCAAAACTCTCGAAGTCGATTCTCAAAGCTTTGCCGACCTTATTCCGCGAATCCCGAAAGATATTGTTCGAGTAGCTGAGTCAGGAATTTCAACTAGGGGTGACGTCGAATTCGCACAAAATAACGGTGCTACGGCAATTTTGGTGGGAGAAGCGTTAGTACGTACTGGGGATGTTGCCCTTGCAATGCGAGAACTTCTGGGTGCCGATAGAGTTGACCAATGACGATTCAGACAAGTGATCTACTTGGCCACTTTGGTCAATATGGCGGACGCTTTGTTCCAGAAGCTCTGATTGGCGCGCTCAATGAGTTAGAAGCTGCGCACATTGCTGCTCAATCTGATCCAGTTTTTCAAGCCGAGTTAGCCGAGCTTCATCGTACATATTCAGGACGTCCAAGCATCATTACTGAAGCTAAACGTTTCTCTGAATATGCCGGTGGTGCACGCATTATTTTAAAGCGCGAAGATCTCAACCACACTGGAAGTCACAAAATTAATAACGTTTTGGGTCAAGCACTTCTCACAAAGAAAATGGGCAAGAAGCGCATCATTGCTGAAACTGGTGCTGGGCAACATGGTGTTGCTTCGGCAACTGCGGCAGCGTTAATGGGTCTTGAATGCGTTGTTTACATGGGCGAGGAAGATACTCGTCGTCAAGCGTTAAATGTGGCACGAATGAAATTACTTGGTGCAGAAGTAGTTCCAGTTACTTCTGGCTCACGAACACTTAAAGATGCCATTAATGAAGCGATGCGCGATTGGGTAACTAACGTTGCAACTACACATTATTTATTAGGCACCGTTGCTGGCCCACATCCATTTCCAACTATGGTCCGTGATTTTCATAAAATCATCGGCCAGGAAGCGCGTGCACAAGTTTTAGAACTCACTGGAAAACTTCCTGATGCCGTTCTTGCATGCGTTGGTGGCGGTTCAAATGCAATTGGAATTTTTCATGAATTTATTCCCGATGCCAACGTACGCTTAATTGGTTTAGAAGCCGGTGGCGATGGGGTTGAAACCGGACGACATGCAGCAACAATCACTGGAGGTTCTCCCGGAGTTCTGCATGGAACACGTTCATATGTTTTACAAGATGAAAATGGTCAGACCGTTGAATCACATTCAATTTCTGCCGGTTTAGATTATCCAGGTGTTGGACCAGAACATGCCTATTTGCACGATATTGGAAGAGCGGAATATCGCGCAATTAATGACGATGCGGCAATGGCGGCATTTGCACTTCTTTGTAAAACTGAAGGAATTATTCCGGCAATTGAAACTGCGCATGCTTTAGCCGGGGCTTTAGTGGTTGGTAATGAGCTGGGTCCAGATGCAACTTTATTGATCAACTTGTCTGGCCGCGGAGATAAGGATGTTCAAACCGCAGCTGATTATTTTGGAATTCCTTTGTGAGTACTGCTTTAGATAAAGTTTTTGAACGAACTCGCGCAGAAAATCGCGCGGCACTTATTGCCTATATTCCAGCAGGATTTCCGAGCCAAAGCGGTTGTGCCAAAGCAATTCAAGCTTTAGCTGCAGCGGGAGTAGATGCAATTGAAATTGGTTTTCCTTATAGCGATCCAGTCATGGATGGACCAACAATTCAAGAAGCGGCCGAGATTTCACTTAAGGGTGGAACAAATGCCGCCGATGTTTTTGCCGCTTTAAAAACAGCTAGCGCAACGGGAGTTGCCGCCGTAGTGATGACGTATTGGAATCCCATTGAAAGATATGGCGTCGATGCGTTTGCTCAAGCAATTGCAGATAACGGGGGATCCGGTGTCATTACTCCAGATTTAACAATTGAAGAATCAGGACGTTGGTTAGCAGCAACAACGAAAAATGAGATAAATCCAATTTACGTCGTAGCACCAAGCACGGCAGATGCTCGTTTAGTAGAAGTCACATCAAAAACTGGTGGGTTCGTTTATGCCGCATCAGTTATGGGTGTCACGGGGGCACGTTCAAATATTTCAGTTGATGCCAGTCAGTTAGTGGCGCGAGTGAGGAAAGGTACGAAACTACCTATTGCAGTAGGTCTCGGAGTTTCTACTCGCACTCAAGCCAAAGAAGTTGCTGCCTATGCCGATGGAGTAATCGTTGGCTCGGCATTTATTAAATTACTTCTTAATGCTAAAAGTGAACAAGAAGGCTTAGACGCTATTTCTCAACTAGCTCAAGAGTTAGCGTTGGGAGTTCGTGAGGGGCGATGAAAAATTTTAATCTGAGATATCAACCCATCCTCACTTTATTGGCTCGACTAGTTCTGGGCGGAGTTCTACTCGTTGCCGGTGGCCTGAAAGCATTGAAGCCTTCTGAATCAGCTAGTGCGGTGGCCGCATACAAAATTTTGCCTACACAGATTGCGCATCTGGCCGGTTACGCCCTACCTTGGTTAGAAATTGCTGTGGGAATTCTTTTGATCATCGGACTGTCTGCGCGCTTTGCTGCCGTTGTTGGTGCACTTGTGATGGTGCTTTTTGTTATCGCAATCATTTCCGTATGGGCGCGTGGTCTACTTATAGATTGCGGTTGTTTTGGTGGGGGTGGAGCGGTAGATCCTGCACAGGCTGCCCAAGTTCACCGTACATATCTATTAGAGATCTTGCGCGATTTAGGTTTAGCCCTCATTGGCTTGTACCTATACTTTTTCCCTTACGGACTAGTGAGCATTGAGAAACCACTTCAGATCATCGAGGAGCAGTAATGGCAAAGCAAGCAAAAGCGACCAAGGCATCTGGCGGAGATAATTTCACGCGCTGGTTAGTTATTGGAATGGTGACTCTTGTAGTAGCTACCGGAGCTATTTTTTCAGTTGTGGGTCAAAAAAATAAAGCTAATGAAT
>CAIXDY010000148.1 GCA_903918325.1 uncultured Actinomycetes bacterium | reverse complement strand
GTATTCGCTGATACAAAACTAGGAATCGGTCCACCGATCAAGGATGGCTTCTACTACGACTTCGATCCCACGACGCCTTTCAATCCAGATGATTTCGTAAAAATTGAAAGCGTTATGCGAAAGATTGTTAAAGATGGTCAACGTTTTCGCCGCCGCGTTGTTTCTGAAAGCCAAGCGCTAGCTGAACTTTCTCATGAACCGTATAAGTGCGAGTTAATAGGTATTAAAGGTCCAGCGGGCGAAGAAGCAAGTGTTGAAGTTGGCGGGGCTGAGTTAACTATTTATGACAATTTAGGTAGAGATGGAAATCCAGTGTGGGGCGATTTGTGTCGAGGTCCGCATTTACCTTCTACAAAACACATTCCGGCATTTAAATTGATGCGTAGCGCCGCAGCATATTGGCGCGGTTCAGAAAAGAATCCAATGCTGCAGCGTATTTATGGCACTGCCTGGCCATCACAAGATGAACTCAATACCCATCTTGAACTTTTAGCCGAGGCCGAGAAGCGCGATCACCGCAGACTTGGAACTGAACTTGACCTCTTTTCATTCCCCGAAGAGATTGGTTCTGGTCTTGCAGTCTTTCATCCCAAGGGTGGAATTATTCGCCGAGCGATGGAGGATTATTCACGCAAGCGACATGAAGAAGAAGATTATGAATTTGTGTACTCGCCGCACTTAACAAAGGCGGCACTTTTTGAAAAATCTGGTCACTTGGATTGGTACTCAGAAGGTATGTATCCACCCATGATTATGGATGAAGAGCTTCATGCCGATGGGACGATAAAGAAGCCGGGCCAGCAGTACTACATGAAGCCAATGAACTGTCCTTTTCACAACTTGATATTCCAGTCTCGTCAACGTTCCTATCGCGAGCTCCCGCTGCGTTTTTTTGAATTCGGAACTGTTTATCGTTATGAAAAATCTGGGGTGCTGCACGGAATTACTAGAGCGCGCGGTTTCACTCAAGATGACGCACATATTTATTGCACTAAAGAGCAGATGGCTGCCGAACTTGATTCGCTGTTAACTTTCGTTCTGAATTTGCTCCGTGACTATGGTCTCAATGATTTCTATCTTGAACTTTCGACAAAGAATCCGGAAAAGTTCGTAGGTATTGATTCTGATTGGGAAGAAGCGACAGAAACTCTGCGCAAAGCTGCAATGGCACAAAACCTGGAACTAGTTTTAGATGAAGGTGGCGCCGCATTTTATGGGCCGAAGATTTCCGTACAAGCCAAGGATGCCATTGGGCGTACGTGGCAGATGTCCACGATTCAAGTTGATTTTCAGTTACCGCAACGATTTGAACTTGAATATTCCGCAGCTGATGGTTCACGCCAACGTCCAGTAATGATTCACCGCGCATTGTTCGGTTCCATCGAAAGATTTTTTGGCGTTCTTACCGAACATTACGCCGGCGCCTTCCCTCCTTGGCTAGCACCAGTTCAGGCAGTTGGAATTCCAGTTGCAGATGCATTCTCTGATTACTTAGCCGATGTCATAAAGACGATGAAAAAGGCTGGGATTCGTGCCGAATTAGATGCATCTGATGATCGCATGCAGAAGAAGGTTCGTAACGCGCAAATGCAGAAAGTTCCTTTTATGGTTATTGCTGGCGAGGAAGATATGGCGGCAGGGGCTGTTTCGTTTCGATATCGCAATGGCGAACAAAAGAATGGAATACCAATTGCGCAAGCCATCCTTGAAATTCAAAAAGTAGTTGCAGAACGCACCCAGGTTTAATGATGGAAATTGATGGCGCAGGCATGCCCGATGGCTGGCAACGTTTGTGGGCCCCGCACCGTCTGGATTATCTACGCGGAGAAAATCGTCCTCTAGAAGGCAATGCTGTGGAGTGCCCTTTTTGCCGAATTCCTACTTTGACGGATCAAGAGGGCTTAATAGTTCACCGTGGAGTCAATGCCTACGTAGTGATGAATTTATATCCATACAACCCAGGTCATCTCTTAGTGTGTGCTTTTCGCCATGTTGCAGATTTAACCGAACTCACCACGGATGAGCGCGAAGAAATCTCTGCTCTAACTGCGCATGCAATGGTGACTGTTCGTAAAGTGTCGGCCCCGGAGGGATTTAATTTAGGAATGAATCAAGGGGCAATTTCAGGTGCTGGAGTTGCAGAACATATTCATCAACATGTGGTTCCCCGTTGGAGCGGAGACGCTAATTTCATGCCGATTATTGGTAAAACTAAAGTGCTCCCGCAATTGCTCACACTTACAAGAGATGAACTAGCTGCGGCTTGGTAATTGCTTTTCAAGCTCTAGTAAATAGTGCTTGACGATATCTACGCCGATTCCTTTTTCAATCCACAGCGGAATTGCTGGAAATAAAACCCCCGCGGCAAATGCGCCTTCACCCATCGATGTAACTAATTCAAGATATTCATCGCGAAATTCCTGCACCAAAGTTTCATGTTCAGGCTCGCTCGGTTTCTTAGTTGGTGGAACAGTTGAGTAATCAATAATGTTCATATCTGCAAGGCCAATTAATGCACGAGGTGAACCGTCTTCGTCATGCAGTACTAAAAAAGGCGTCGCGACTTGATCCAGGATTCGATTAGCAAGCATCACGGCATCATCAAAATCTCCGGCATCATTTTCTAAATCATTCACCACAACAATTCTTGGAATCAAAAATTCATCGAGTGATTGCCAGATTGCAATTGTTTCTGCATCGATACCAGTATTGGGATTGAGGACAAAAATTGCACAATCAATTTCACTAGTAGCGTTCTCAAAAATCCGTCCAGAAAAGGCGTGAGCGACCTGCGCCGGATGCGCGCTCTCGTGGCCAAAGACGGCGAGATTGAGGCGGGAAGTGTCATTCTGCACTGGCTCAGCCTACGATGTGCCTTAATGATTAGTCGTTCTTTGAAACCCGCGGTTACGAGATTAATAACACCCGTAGCCAGCGCCGCCTTGCGCTTTGGGCTCACCGCCAACGCGGTCACCTGGGTTGGAGCGCTAGGTGTGATTTCTTGTGCGATGTATTTTTACCCCACAGGTCACTTATTTGCTGGAACGCTGTGCATAGTTATTTTTGCTTTAAGCGATCTATTCGATGGTGCTATGGCGCGGATATCTAAAGCTGGGGCAAGTACGTGGGGGAGTTTTTTAGATTCCACGATTGATCGACTAACTGATTGCGCGATTTTATTAGGGCTGACGATTTACTTGATAAATGCGCGCGATCATTTGAGTTACGTTGTAATTCTGGCTTTAGTAACTGGAATGTTAGTTCCATATATTCGGGCTAAAGCCGAAAGTTTCTCCATTGTATGCACCGGCGGAATTGCAGAACGTACCGAAAGATTAATAATCGCTCTAGTGGCAATCGGATTAGATGGCCTGGGACTCGATTACATTCTGGCAATCGGTATGTGGCTTTTAGCAATTCTTGGATCGATTACTGTGATCCAGCGGATGCTGATCGTTAAACGAGCTTTAAAACCATGATGCAAAATATTGTGGCGTTGGGATATTTCGCTGCTTGGCGAATTTTAAGGTGGTTGCCTGAAAAATTTGTATATGCAAATGCCAACAGGATTGCCGATTATTTGGTTCGCAAAAATGGAAAAAGCGTGGCTCGTCTGCGCTCTAACTTGGCAAGAACACAGCCCACAATTACAGAGCTAGATTTAGATCTCTTGGTTTACCGTGGAATGCGTTCGGCGCTTCGTTATTGGTGTGACACGTTTAGATTTCCCGATTGGTCTCGGGAGAGAATTCTTAGCACTGTGACTTTCAATGACGAAAGCATTTTGCTGGATGCAATTGCCGCCGGCAATGGAGCAATAGTCACGCTGCCACATTGCGGAAACTATGATCACGCTGCAGCTTATTTTTGTGCTAAAGGCGCACAATTAGTTACTGTGGCAGAGCATTTAAAGCCCGAAAAACTATTCAAAAAATTTATGCAATACCGCGCTGATTTTGGCATGGAAGCTTTGCCTTTAGATGGAAGAGTGATTCCTACATTAATGCAGAGAGCTAAAGCAGGTTGTGTTATTGCCTTGGCTGCAGATCGAGATTTATCTAGATCTGGAATTAATGTCGAGTTTTTTGGTGGACCTGCGCGTATGCCAGCCGGACCTGCGTTGTTGGCCCTTCGCACGAGTGCACCATTTATTAGTGCTTATGTTTCTTATACCGATTCTGGCATTCACATTGATTTAGAACATATTGCAATTCCAACAACAGGAACTGAGAGCGAAAAAGTTTCACAACTAGTACAGACGTCAGCGAATCATTTTGCTGCAGGTATCCGTAAACATCCGCAGGATTGGCACATGATGCAACGTATCTGGATTGATGGCGATTTTAAGGACCGCGAATAGTGTTAACGAAAAAACTTAGAATTGGAATTGTGTGCCCATACGGTTGGGATACACCGGGTGGTGTACAAAACCACATCCGTGATTTAGCCGAATTTTTAATCAAGGCGGGCCACCAAGTTTCGGTTTTAGCTCCAGCAATTGATGAAAGTTCCCTGCCTTCTTATGTTGTGAGTGCTGGAAAACCAATTGCAATTCCTTATAACGGCGCAGTAGCGCGTGTTCTATTTGGGCCAATCGCTTACGCACGTGTGCGTCAATGGATTGCCGCTGGAAATTTTGATTTACTCCATTTACATGAACCTGCCATTCCATCGATTTCCTTGTTGGCATGCTGGGCCGCTGAAGGACCAATGGTGGGGACTTTTCATGCTGCAGCAAAACGCCAAAAAGTTATCTTCGCAATTGGGCCAATTCTGGAACCGGCAATTGAGAAACTATCGGCTCGAATCGCAGTATCTGAAGCCGCTCGCCTGACTCTCACCGATCATCTAGAAACCGATGCCGTAATTATCCCAAATGGAATTTATGCCAAACGATATGCCCAAGGCACGGTGCAAAGTAAATGGTCCGGTAACACCATCGGTTTCATCGGACGCTTTGATGAACCACGAAAAGGTTTACAAGTATTGGTGGATGCCTTACCAATTATTTCTAGGTTTGCGCCAGATGTGAAAGTGTTTGTTGCAGGTCCTGGGGACATCGATGATGCAAAAAAATATATTGATCCGCAATTGCTTCACCGCTTTGAATTTTTAGGACGCATCACCGAAGAGGAAAAAGCAGATTTCATGTCTTCGGTCTCGCTGTATGTAGCTCCTAATACTGGGGGTGAATCATTCGGAATCATTTTGGCTGAAGCTTTGGCTGGGGGGGCATGTGTTGTAGCCAGTGATATTCCAGCTTTTGATTCACTGCTCGGACATGGTGAGTTCGGTGCACTTTTTAAATCTGGTGACTCAACTGATTTAGCTAAAGTCGTGATAGATCTATTACGAGATGAAGACAAACGACATGCCCTGGCACTCGCCGGAAAAGCCAGAGGTTCACAATTTGATTGGGATCAAGTAGCCGATCAAATTTTTTCAAT
>CAIXDY010000147.1 GCA_903918325.1 uncultured Actinomycetes bacterium | reverse complement strand
ATCGGAACTATGGCCGCAGCTGTGGCAATTGCTCCTTGAATATCTTTGCGTGCGGCTTCAACTTGTTCAGGTGTGGCTGGATCATTAGCAAAGTGACGCTCGCTCATACGCACGCAACCAATGTTGACTGACTTTGCCGCTTCTACTGCTTTAGCGCCAAAAACAAATTCAGTGGAACCTCCTCCGATATCAACCACTAGAAATGGTCCTTCTGATTGTGGAAATTCTTGAATCGCGCCAGCAAATGAAAGTGCGGCTTCTTCTTCCCCACTAATGACATCGAGTTCTATACCTAAACGTTCGCGCACTCCATCAACAAATAGATGACGATTAGTTGCATCGCGTGTTGCACTTGTTGCGCAAAAACGAATCTTTTGTACTCCGCGTTTTGCAATTTCAGCCGCGAATAACTCTACGGCAGCTAATGTGCGTGCAATTGCATCCGGATGAAATTGGCCCGTTTGATCAACGCCCTGCCCTAAGCGCACAATTTCCATCGTGCGAACAACCTCGCGAAAATTATTACCTTCAATATCGGCAATAAGTAAACGGATTGAATTAGTACCGCAATCAATGGCTGCTACTCGCATGGATTGCTTTCCCACCAATGAGGTAGTTTGGCTAACGCTTCATCCCCCAGCGGATTTACATCTGGGCCGGCAGCAAGTGAGTGCGCAACCAATGAATGTAAGCATTTAACCCGATTGGGCATTCCACCCGCAGAAACTTCGTCTACTTCAGCAACTTCGATTCCAAGTGCAGAGCGTGCAGCAATGTAATCATCATGGGCTGCGTGATAAGCACCAGCTAACTCTGCATCGGTTTCTAGGCGTTCGTTCATTTGTCCCATTAATCCCGTTGTTTCTAAAGTAGAAATCACGGCAGTTAAACGCGGACATGTTGCATAATAAAAAGTTGGAAAAGGTGTGCCATCGGCAAGGCGTGGTGGAGTTTCAACTACTGCAGGTTTACCGCATGGGCAACGGTAAGCAATTGCATGAACATCTCGAGGTGTTCGACCTAACTGTGTTTCGATGCAATCCAAATCTGATTGAGTTACTTCACGCAATGAATCAACCCGTTTCACTTATTGATGCGATTAAACGTGAATACCAAGGTTGACCATCAGCAAGTGACGTTGCGATTTTAGTTGATTGGTTTGTGTCGGTAGATGTGCCATTTTCGGTCACAATGTATTGACGCTCTCCTGGAAGGACAAAGTGCAAACGTTCACGGGCTTGGGTTTTAATGTATTCAGGATCTTGCCACAGCAGAAGTTCTTGAGTTGCTTTATCCAATGCCGCGCGGTTTGAATTTAATTGAGAATTAAGGGCGCTTATCTGCGCACGCTGTGTGAAGTAATGCTTAATGGGTGGTGCCACAGCCAGGGTCAAAATCAGAAATAGTGACCACAGGCTGATTGCACGACCAGAGGTACGTCGACGTTGAAAATTTAATTGTCGACGTGCCACGAAATCACTTAAGCCTTAAAGCGTGGAAAAGCATCGCGACCGGCATAACGTGCGCCGTCTTGAAGCTCTTCTTCAATGCGTAGTAGTTGGTTGTACTTAGCAACGCGCTCGGTTCGTGCAGGTGCACCAGTTTTAATTTGTCCGCAGTTAAGTGCGACTGCCAAATCTGCAATTGTTGTGTCTTCAGTTTCACCTGAACGGTGGCTCATCATTGAACGATAGTTAGCGCGGTGCGCCATTTCTACGGCATCAATAGTTTCAGTCAACGTTCCAATTTGATTCACTTTAACCAGCAGTGCGTTTGCAGTTCCGCCAGCGATTCCACGGGCTAAACGCTCTGGATTAGTTACAAATAGATCATCACCCACGATTTGAATGCGTGAACCAAGGGCTTTAGTCATATCGGTCCAGCCGGCCCAGTCCTCTTCATTGAGTGGATCTTCGATTGAAACGATTGGGTATGCATCAACTAGCGATGTGTAATACGCAATCATCTCTGCTGAACTCTTTGATGCTCCTTCAAATGTGTACTTACCATTATCGTGGAATTCAGTTGCAGCAACATCCATTGCAAGGGCAATCTCTTTGCCTGGCTTGTAGCCTGCAATTTCAATTGCTTCAAGGATTAAATCAAGCGCGGCACGATTACTTTCAAGGTTTGGCGCAAATCCACCTTCGTCGCCAACTGAAGTTGCCAGCCCACGCTTTTTTAGCACTGATTTAAGTGCGTGGTAAATCTCTGCACCCCATCGAAGTGATTCGCGGAATGTTGGCGCACCAATTGGCGCGATCATGAACTCTTGAATATCGACGTTGGTGTCAGCATGTGCACCACCATTGAGAATGTTCATCATTGGTACTGGAAGTACATGTGCGTTAGGTCCACCTAAATAACGGAAAAGTGAAAGATCTGCAGATTCTGCTGACGCTTTAGCAACAGCTAATGAAGCTCCGAGAATTGCATTTGCACCCATACGTGATTTGTTCTTAGTTCCATCAAGGGCAATCATTGCTGCATCAATTAGTCGTTGATCTTGTGCATCAAAACCAATAATCTCTGGCGCAATTTCATCATTAACAAATGCGATAGCTTTTTCAACACCTTTTCCAAGATAACGCTTTCCGCCATCGCGAAGTTCAGAGGCTTCGAAAGCACCAGTTGATGCACCACTTGGAACTGCGGCGCGCGCTTGAGTTCCATCTTCTAATTCGATTTCAACTTCAACCGTTGGATTTCCACGGGAGTCGAGAATTTCACGGGCTCCAAGAGCTTCAATAATTGCCATAGCGTTTCTCCTTCATCACTTCATTCACTGTGTGCAGGTGAGACCTCAACGCTGAAATCGCACAATCTTTACTGGCTAATCCTACCGTGACTCGATAGTGCTTATTTGTTGGCTCAATTTCATCGCTTCTTTACGCAGGGCCGCTTCGGCATCAATTCCATTGGCATGGGCCCAAGCGATAACGGCCAATAAAGCCTCACCTACTGAGCTTTCATCGCCAACGCCTTGAATCTTTACTTCTTGTGGAGTCTGAAGATCAACATTGTATTTTTCTGCTCGGTATAAGAGTTTTTCAATTAACGGAAGTGCAGGCTGCGCCATAGCAATTCCATCAAGGGCTGATGTCCGCCCCTTTTCTTCTTTCTTAATCGCCTCCCAATTTTGTAAAACCTCATCGGCATCACGCACTTCAACGCCAGCGAAGACATGTGGGTGGCGGCGAATTAATTTATCAGCGATTCCTTGTGCAACATCTTCAATTGAAAATGGCTCGGTCGGATGCTCTTCGGCAATACGCGCGTGAAAATAAACTTGCAATAAAACATCGCCGAGTTCCTCGCGCATATCGTTTCGATCACCGTTATGAATTGCGTCAACAAATTCATATGACTCTTCAAGCAAATATTTTAGGAGCGACTCATGTGTCTGTTCCGCATCCCAAGGACAACCACCGGGAGATCGCAGTTGGTTCATAACTTCAACTAAACGTTGAAGCTGTGAACCCTGCGTCATATTGAAACTACTTTGTGGCTGGAGTTACTGCTGGGCTAGCTGGATCGGAAGCAACAACATCTGCACTAACCGGATCCCACTTGCCGTAGCGAGGGTTAACTTTTACGCCCAGCTCATTTGCCTTTGCAACAACTAGCTTTTGAATCTCGGCACTCACTTGAGCTTGAGCTACGCCGCTTGCCGTAATTACTTGAGTAATTTTATCTGACAAAGTAATCGCTTCAATATATTGATCTAGATCATTAGGAGCAATGCCTGCACCAACAAGGGCTTTAGGTAGTGATGTCTCGCCACCTACTTGAGTAATGATGCTTTGGCGGCGAGTATCGATTTCGGCCTTAGTGACCGTAATTTTGAGTTCTTTTCCAACTTCGCGCAAAAGTTGCGTTAACAAGTGGAAACGAAGTTGACCACGGTTAAGAGTTTCACCAGTTTCAAGTTGCATTGCTGATGTGTCAATACCTTTGCGTGCTGCAAGAATTGCATCAACGCTGCCTTGCACCGTTGCTTGAGAAATCTTGGTGCTTCCCAGTGATGCTGCAGATCCAACTTGAGAACACCCAGATAATAGAAGCGCACTTATTACGCTAACAACGGCCAGAAACTTCTTCACTATGAACTCGCTTTCGGTGGTTCGCTCAGTTGGTTAACGGCCTCGACAACCCAGGCCAGAAGAGAAGTATCCACTATCTTCGGTGCATTCTGGGACGGATTCCACGCGGGGGCTTTTGGTAATGCAACCAATACTGTGCTCATTGACGCCTTATAGAGCGAACCTGGATACAAACGTGACAAGCGCAACTGTCGCGATTCCGGCAAAGTTATAGGCGCTAATCGCAAGTGTTTTCCTTGAACGACCACTTCAGTTAATTTCGCAAGTTTGGCTTGTGCCCGAAGCTGTGCAACACCTAATAACGCCAACGCTTCTTCAGGTAACTCACCGAATCTATCTACTAACTCGCCGCGAATTGCTTCAACATCTTGCGGGGCTTTTACATCGGCTAGTCGTCGATATAAATCAAGGCGCAAACGTTCTCCAGGAACATAGTCACTAGAAAGATGGGCATTGACTGGCAATTCAACTTTGCACTCCAAAACCTTTTCTTCAGTTTCTATGAAGCCTTGTTTGTAATCTTGAACAGCTTCACCAACCATTCGCATATATAAATCAAAGCCAACATCAGCGATATGGCCAGATTGTTCGCCACCTAAAAGATTGCCGGCTCCACGAATCTCTAAATCTTTAAGTGCAACGCGCATTCCAGAACCAAGTTCGGTATTGGCAGCAATCGTTGTTAAACGATCATGGGCTAATTCAGAGAGCGGTTGATCGGCGGGGTATAGGAAATATGCATAAGCGCGTTCACGACCACGACCAACCCGACCGCGTAATTGATGAAGTTGCGAAAGACCAAATAAATCGGCACGTTCAACAATTAAAGTATTGGCATTTTGAATGTCTAAACCGCTTTCAACAATTGTTGTACAAACAAGCACATCAAAATCACGGTTCCAAAAAGCTAGAATTACATCCTCTAAAGCACCTTCACTCATCTGCCCGTGTGCAACACGAATACGAGCTTCTGGAACTAGCTCCTGTAAACGAGATGCCGCGCGATCAATACTTTCAACTCGATTATGTAAATAGAAAATCTGACCATCGCGCAAAAGTTCGCGATGAATTGCCGCAGTTATTTGAGCTTCTTCGGCCGGTCCTACATAGGTCAAAATGGGATGCCGCTCTTCAGGCGGAGTAGTAATCGTGGACATTTCGCGAATTCCTGTAACGGCCATTTCTAAAGTACGCGGGATCGGAGTAGCCGACATAGCTAAAACATCCACAGTTGTGCGCAGTTTCTTTAGGGATTCTTTCTGTTCAACGCCAAATCGCTGTTCTTCATCGACAATGACTAAACCTAAATCCTTAAACTGCACATCATTGGAAAGAATGCGATGTGTTCCAATTACTACATCAATGACTCCTGCAGCTAAACCGGTCAAAATCTCTTTACTTTCTTTCGCAGTATTAAATCGTGACAACCCCGCTACCTTTAGAGGAAAACCTGCATAGCGTTCGGCAAAAGTTTTGGAGTGCTGTTGAACTAATAATGTTGTAGGTACTAAAACCGCAACTTGTTTTCCATCTTGAACGGCTTTAAATGCTGCGCGAATTGCGATCTCAGTTTTTCCATAACCAACATCACCACAGATAATTCGATCCATAGGGTAAGGCCGTTCCATATCCGCCTTCACGTCATTAATTGTTGAAAGCTGATCAGGTGTTTCAATATATGAAAATGAATCCTCGAGTTCGCGTTGCCAAGGTGTATCAGCTGAAAAAGCAAAGCCGGGAGAACTTGTGCGCGCGGCATACAGACGAATTAATTCTCCAGCTATCTGACGAACTGCTTTTCGCGCTCGACCCTTAGCCTTTTGCCATTCCCCACTGCCAATTCGGTGCACGGTTGGAGTTTCGCCTCCAACATATTTACTCACTTGCTCAAGGGAATCGGTTGGAACAAAGATTCGATCACCGGGTTGTCCGCGTTTTGCTGGTGCATATTCGATGATCAAATATTCACGTGTTACTCCCCCAACAGTACGTTCCAAAAGTTCAACATAACGGCCAATTCCATGTTGTTCGTGAACAACAAAATCACCTGCACGAAGCTCTAGCGGATCAATAGCTTGCTTGCGCTTTGTAGGCATGCGTTCACTGTCTTTTACGCTGCCCTTACTTCCAGTCAGATCTCGCTCAGTCATAACAAAGATTTGAGCTGAAGCACTTTCAAAGCCGTGTGCAATCACCGACGTCGTTAGATGAACTGAAGATTTCGTCGGTACAGCTAATAGTTTTTCACTTATCTGTACTGGTAAATCGGCTGCACGAAAAATTCCGGCATACCGTTCCAACATTCCATGTCCATGTGTTGCAAAGACCACGGTGAAATGGGATTGGACTGCGCTTCGAAGTTGCTCGATAGTGCGATCGATATCTCCGCGCATAGGATCAATGGCGTTGTAGTCCAAGAACTCGGTGTCATCGGCTAAATCGCTGCCGAAAGGTGACATAGAACCCGTTACTAATTTCTGATCAGTAATCTCCTGCGTTAATTCACTCCATGACATGTAGGTTCCTGAACCATCATGAATCGGTGCAACAGCACCATGGGCGGCGTTGCTCCACGAAGCATTAAGAAACTCTTCGTTTGTTGCCAACAAATCGGCAGCTCGAGACTTAATACGCTCCTCGTCTATGAAAATAATCTGAGAATTGCTGGGCATTCGCGCCAAAATTGTTTGGGTTTCATCAATGAGTAAAGGAATAAGTGATTCCATTCCTTCGAAAACCATACCTTCACTAATCTTTTCCAATAGTTCTGCCGCAGCAGGTAGCGACTCTTTGAGTTCTATGGCTCGATGTCGAATCTGCGGTGTGATTAAGAGTTCTCGACATGGATAAATGTCAATGCTGCCAACAACTGGTTTGAAAGTTCGTTGATCGGCAACTTCAAAGAAGCTAATATCTTCAATTTCATCCCCAAAAAAATCGATACGGATTGGATAATCACTCAAAGGTAAGAAAAGATCTACGATTCCACCGCGCACTGCAAATTCACCTCGGCGTTCGACTAAATCAGTTCGAACATATGCAAGCGTGGATAGATGTCGAACTAATTCATCCAGGGATTGTGCATTACCAATTTCAAGTTGTAACAATCCGCCTTTACCTAATTCGGCAATAATCCGATGAATCGCACCACGAACTGGCGTGACAACAATCGGTGGGACTGCGTGGGATTTTTCTAGCGCATACAAAGTTTGAATTCGTTTTGCGACCGTGTCACTTCGGGGACTTAATCGCTCATGCGGCAATGTTTCCCAAGCCGGAAACTCCAACACGTTGCTATGCAGTTCACGTAGTTCACTCACTAAATCTTCGCTGCTGCGACTTGAACTTGTAACAACCAGAAGTGGGCGATCAGAAGCACGAGCGGCCAGTAAAAATGGGTACAGCGGAAGTGGAGCCACAATATGAGATGCAGAATTTTCATCGGGCATCAATGGAATTAATCCACGCACATCGCACCTCCCTCGTAAACGCCGCAAGGCCCCGTTCCCAAAAGGGAGGGGGCTAATGAGTACAAGTGTAATTTGTCGCCAGCACCTTCGGCGACCTGAGAGGATTACCCAATGACTACAGGCGGCTTTAGCGGTGCAATCGCAGCAGATGATGCGGCTTTGCGCAGTGATGTTCGACGCCTTGGCGATTTGCTGGGACAGACTTTAGTTCGTCAGGAAGGTCCAGAGCTTTTAGCGTTAGTAGAAAAAGTTCGCAAAGCTGTTCGTGAAGGCGAAGGCGTTGAACTGCTTGCAACCCTTTCCGTTGAAGATTCCGTGCAGTTAGTGCGTGCCTTTAGTACATATTTCAATTTAGCAAATATTGCCGAACAAGTT
>CAIXDY010000146.1 GCA_903918325.1 uncultured Actinomycetes bacterium | reverse complement strand
AGGAACATGCCAGCTTTAAAGAAACCGTGAGTAAGTAAGTGCATGATTGCGAAGGCATAACCAACTGGACCAAGACCTGCACCTAAAATCATGTAACCAATTTGCGACATTGTTGAAGCTGCAAGGGCTTTCTTGATGTCGTCTTTCGCTGTACCAATAAGGGCACCAAACAACAACGTAATTGCACCGACGATTACAACAAGTAATTGCGCAGTTGGGGCTGCATCAAAAATAAAGTTAGAACGAGTAATTAAATAAACACCAGCCGTAACCATGGTCGCCGCGTGAATCAGCGCTGAAACTGGGGTTGGTCCAGCCATCGCATCGCCCAGCCATGCCTGTAAAGGAAATTGAGCAGATTTTCCGGTAGCAGCTACTAGCAACATGATTCCCATTGCCGTTAATCCGGCAGTAGAAGTGTGACCTACGGCCGATTTGATGCCATCAAATGAAACAGTGCCCATTGTTGCAAAAGCAATCATGATGGCAAAAGAAAGACCCATATCGCCAATGCGGTTCATGACAAACGCTTTCTTTGATGCCGTGGCATATGCAGGCTTTTGATTCCAGAAACCAATTAATAAGTAAGAAGCCAGACCCACGCCTTCCCAACCCACATAAAGATTGAGATAGCTGTTACCTAGAACTAATAACAACATCGCTGCAATGAAAAGATTTAAGTAAGCGAAGAAGCGGCGGCGATCATGATCATGTGACATATAAGAGATTGAATAGATATGAATCAGTGTTCCAACTCCAGTAATAAGTAGAACAAAGCAGATTGAAAGTTGATCCAACATCAAGCCGGCGTCTACTTTAAAACTACCGACTGAAATCCAATCAAAAAGCTTTTGAGTCACTGGGCGATCTTCATTTGTGCGGCTTAACATCTGTGAGAGTTGGTAGAGACCAACACCAAATGCCGAAGCTGACATTAATGTTCCAAGAATGTGGCCCCATTTATCGGCACGACGACCAGCTAAAAGAAGAATTGTCGCGCCAAGTAATGGCAGGGCAATTAAGTAAACCAGGCTATTTGAAGTCGTCATCGTTATCGCTTCAACAAACTGGCATCATCGACAGATGCTGATCGGCGCGAACGATAAATCGTCACAATAATTGCTAGACCAACTACAACTTCGCAGGCCGCAACAACCATCGTAAAGAAGGCAACTACTTGACCATTGAGATCGCCATTGATTCTAGAAAATGTTACAAAAGCTAGATTCGCTGCATTGAGCATAAGTTCCACACACATAAAGACCACAATTGCATTACGGCGAACTACTACGCCAACTGCACCGATAGTGAAAAGAAGTGCTGACAGATAGAGGTAATTAGCTGCATCCATTTACTTCTCCTCCCCTGCGCTGGTATCAACTTTGCCAAGTTCGAAGTTTCCAGATGAAAGCATGTCTCCACGCGCTTCTAAAGTTGCGTTGATCGAATTAGCTGCTGGTGTTCCATCAGGTAATAAAGCAGGTACATCTACGGCGTTATGGCGAGCAAAAACTCCAGGACCAGGAAGGCCCGCGGCATTTGCCAGCGATGCGCCACGAAAACGTTGAATTGAGAGTTGACGTTGCGTTGGACGAAGTTGAATTCGTTGATGGTGCGCCAGAACCATTGCACCAAGTGCGGCAGTAATTAAAAGTGCAGAGACCACTTCAAATGGCCAGACATACGTTGAAAAGAGTAGTTGAGCTAGACCCTTTACGTTTCCGTTGGCATTTGCATCTTGTAAACCAACTGCTTCGCGACCAATAGTTGCACGGCCAATGAGCGAAACCATTAATCCGCCAAAACCGATTGCTGCAGTAATTGCCATTGGACGTAGACCCGTAATTGTTTCAGTGAGTGAATCAGATGAATCCACACCGACCAACATAAGAATGAATAGGAAGAGCATCATGACTGCACCGGTATAAACAACAATCTGAACAATTCCTAGAAAGAGTGCATCTTGAGCAATATAAAAAATAGCTAAGTTGATCATTACTGAAGCCATTAAAATCGCTGAGTGCACGGCTTTCTTAACGAGCAACATCCCAAGGGCTGCAGCAACAGTAAGCGGCGCTAGAACCCAAAAAAGAACCGCTTCGGGCGCTTGAGTCTGACCGACCGCAATAGCTAAATTAATCATTACTTCACATCCTGAGACGGATGAGATCCTTTGACATCACCGTTGTAATAATTCGTATCGTTCATATCTGGATACATTGGATGTGGGGGCATCAACATTCCCTGACGAAGTGGTGCAAGTAAATCTTCTTTTTCAAAAATTAACTTTGCACGAGTGTCATCAGCTAACTCGTATTCATTTGTCATTGTTAGTGCACGAGTTGGACAAGCTTCGATACACAAACCGCAGAAAACACAGCGTAAGTAGTTAATTTGATAGACCTTGCCGTAACGCTCACCTGGTGACATTTGATTATCGGCAGTGTTATTGGCGCCTTCTACATAAATCGCATCGGCTGGACAAGCCCACGCACAAAGTTCGCAACCAATACATTTTTCCAGACCATCAGGATGACGATTGAGTTGATGGCGACCATGAAAACGTTCTTCGGTGAGCGCTTTAACTTCAGGGTATTCAACAGTAAGTGTCTTCTTGAAAATCTTTGAAAATGGAACCCAGAAACCTTTGAGGTGTCCTAAGAATCCAACAGATTCACCGGTCTCCATTTGAACATAAGGGACATCATTAACTGAGATCTCATTTTTCTTAAGCGGTTCGAGTTGCTCAGACATGATCGCCTCCCTTGCCAGAGTTTGAAACATTAATTGATGAAACATGCATTGGGATTGTCGGAACTGCAAAAGTTGGTGAACTTACTACTTCTTCTTCCAGAGCTTCTAATTTCTTCTTCTTGGCATTATCGAAACCAAGATTTACGACCATAACTAGCAAAACTATGGCGCTAGCAAAGCCGACCACCATTGCTCGAGGTGCACCATGAAGTGAAAGCGCACGTAGGGTTGCAACAACCAAAATCCAGAGAATCGAAACTGGAATCAAAATCTTCCAACCAAACTGCATGAACTGGTCATAGCGAAGTCTTGGCAACGTTCCACGTAACCAAACGAATACGAAGAAGAAAACTAAAACCTTTGAGAAGAACCAAAGCGCCGTAAACCAGCCACCCAGCCACGATTCAGTAAAGCCAAGGCCAGGAAGGGCGTGGTAGCCACCTAAGAACAAAGTTGTTGCAAGCGCAGATACTGCAATGATGTTGACGTATTCGGCAAGGAAAAAAAGCGCAAACTTGAGTGATGAATACTCAGTGTGGAAACCACCAACCAGTTCACCTTCAGCTTCAGCTAAGTCGAAAGGTGCACGGTTAGTTTCACCCACCATTGAGATCGCATAGATTGCAAATGATGGGAACAAAACAACGCCGTACCACCAAGTTGATTGCGCAGCCACAATGTCAGAAGTAGACATTGAACCGGCATAAATAAATACGGCAACAAGTGAGAGACCCATTGCTACTTCGTAAGAAATAACTTGAGCACTGGAGCGCAAGCCACCAAGAAGTGGGTACGTAGAGCCCGATGACCAACCTGCAAGAACGATTCCATAAACACCAACTGATGCAATCGCTAGAACATATAGAACTCCAACTGGAAGATCAGTGAGTTGCATTGCCGTGGTGTGACCAAAGAGTGAAACTTTGCCGGTAATTGGAATTACGGCAAAAGACATAAAGCAGGTAGTAGCACTGATAATTGGCGCAATTACGAAAACAATTTTGTCCGCAGCCGCAGGAATTAAATCTTCCTTTAGCGCTAATTTAACGCCGTCGGCAAGTGCTTGGATTAAACCAAATGGTCCAACTCGGTTAGGACCTGGACGCTCTTGCATGCGACCAACCAGGCGACGCTCGCCCCAAACAGACATAAGCGTTAACACCACGCAGAAAATAAAGACTAAGAGCGCTTTAATCGCAATGATTCCGCCAGAATCTGCACCAATGAGTTCTGCTGTTGTCATGCTTTCACCACCGTTACTACTGCGCCATGTGCAACGCCTAGGTTTATCAGTAATTGAGATCCACGTGAATTACGAGGTGCCCAGATTGCATCATCATGAATATCTTCAACGAGTGCACTTAAGTTCACATATCCCAGTGGCGTTGAAATCTTGAGTTGATCGCCATCGGCGACACCCAAAGCTTGTGCGCGCTTAGGTGAAATAACTGCAACAGTTTTGCGTGAAGTTCCTGCAAGATTATCTTCGCCCTTTTGTAGCGTTCCCATATCAAGTAAGCGACGCCATGAAGTCAAAATAAATTGATCACCACTGACGGCTGGTTGCGATGTCGCAGAAACTTTATTCATTGCCACGCGTGCACCATCCCATTTACCAAGGGAAGCAATCTCTTTAATTGCTGAAGTGACCGTTGCAAGATTTACTGAAGCACCAATTTCTTCGGCGATCATTGAGAGAATTCTTAAATCGCTGCGATTGAGCGAATCTGCAACCGCTGCATCAAATGAACGTGCACGACCTTCCCAGTTAAGGAACGAACCACTCTTTTCAGTTATTGCTGCCACGGGAAGAACAACATCGGCGCGCTGGGTAACTGCACTTGGTGCAATTTCTAATGAAACTACAAAAGCTTTTTCTAAAGCTGCTAACGCGCTCTGGCTGTTATCGCCATCAAGTGGATCAACGCCACCAACTAGTAGAGCGCCAATTTCACCTGCATTAACTGCGGCATAAATTTCATTTGAGTTCTTGCCATTTTCTGTTGGCAGTGAATCTGCGCCCCACACTGCGGCAATATCTACTCGCGCTGCGGCATCGGCAACTGGTCGACCGCCTGGCAAAAGATTTCCGATTGCGCCGGCTTCTAACGCACCGCGCTCACCTGCACGACGCGGAATCCATGCAATTTTTGCGCTGCTGGAATTAGCTAAAGCCGCAACTGCACTTAGTACCCCAGCACTTTCTGCGGCACGTTCGCCCACCAAAATTACTGATTTTCCAGTTAAGGATTGTGAAGATATCGCTGCAGCTTCTTGCCCTGGTGCAACTTTTACAAACTCGCCATTAAGTTTTTCAACTCCGATAGAGAGTTTGGTTGCAATAGCAGTTACTTTCAAGGCGCGCTTGCGAACTTGTTTATTAAGCCGCAAGAAAACAATTGGAGATTCTTCTTCAGGTTCAAAACCAACGAGAAGAACGTGGTCGGCACGGTCAATATCGGTGTATCGAGTTGTTGAACCAACTACATGTGCTGCCAGAAATTCACGTTCTTCATTTGATGAAAGTCGAGAACGGAAATCAATATCATTTGTTCCAAGAGCAACTCGAGCAAATTTGCTGTACCCATAAGCATCTTCGTATGTTGCACGGCCACCAACAAGTACTGCAGCTTTTGCAGATTTCAAACCCTTGGCCGCTGCAGCTAAAGCTTCGGGCCATGATGCCGCAACTAATTCACCTGAAGCGTTACGCACTAATGGTGTTGTTAAGCGATCAATTGCAGTGACGTATTTAAATGCCCAACGTCCTTTATCGCAGTTCCATTCCTCATTAACTGAAGCATCGTCGCCGGCTAGACGGCGCAGAGTTTTTCCACGACGAACATCAGTGCGCATATCGCAGCCTGATGCGCAGTGTTCGCAAGCCGATGGTGTGGAAACT
Organism: uncultured Actinomycetes bacterium; assembly: GCA_903918325.1. Classification (GTDB taxonomy): domain Bacteria; phylum Actinomycetota; class Actinomycetes; order Nanopelagicales; family Nanopelagicaceae; genus Planktophila. The sequence continues at coordinate 3,042 of CAIXDY010000146.1, read as the reverse complement.
AAATCAAATGGGCGTGCACGGAAACGATATGAAGCTCCAGTCAATGCACCGACCGGACAAATCTGTACAGCATTTCCAGAGAAATAAGATTCAAAAGGTTTATTTTCATAAATACCAACTTGTTGAAGTGCGCCACGTTCATTCAAAGTAATGAATGGATCGGATGCAATCTGTTCTGAAAAACGGGTACAACGCGCACACAAAACGCAACGTTCACGATCTAGCAAAACTTGTGACGAAATATTGATCGGCTTTTGGAAAGTGCGCTTTACGCCTTCAAAGCGCGTCTCGCCTTGTCCATTACTCATTGCTTGATTTTGCAGCGGGCATTCGCCGCCTTTGTCACATACTGGGCAATCCAGTGGGTGGTTAATAAGCAAAAGCTCCATAACGCCACGTTGAGCTTTTTCAGCAACTGGTGATGTTAATTGAGTTTTAACAATCATTCCTGGCTCAACTGGAATTGTGCATGAGGCTTGTGGCTTTGGAAATGCACGGCCATTAATTTCAATATCGACTAAACATTGGCGACATGCTCCAACTGGATCTAGAAGTGGGTGATCGCAAAAACGAGGAATTTGAATCCCTAATTGTTCGGCGGCACGAATTACTAGAGTTCCTTTTGGAACATTCACTTCAAAACCGTCGATGACAACGGTAATCATGTCGACAACTTCAGTAGTCACTTATGCACCTGCCCCAACAAATAGCGTTGATGCAACTGGATCGAATGGGCAACCACCGTTAGTAATGTGGGCGATGTATTCATCACGGAAATATTTAATTGATGAAGTGATTGGACTTGTTGCTCCATCACCCAGTGCACAGAATGAACGGCCCAAGATGTTGTCGCAAAGATCCAACAACTTCGCTAAATCTGCTTCGGTACCTTTTCCATCTTCCAGATCGCGTAGAAGTTGTACTAACCACCAAGTGCCTTCACGACAAGGTGTGCACTTTCCACATGACTCGTGCTTATAAAATTCAGTCCAGCGCAATACTGCACGCACAACACATGTTGTTTCATCAAAAATTTGCAAAGCTTTAGTTCCAAGCATTGAACCTGCAGCTGAGACACCTTCATAATCCAAAGGCACATCAAGGTGCTCAGAAGTAAAGATTGGCGTTGAAGAGCCGCCAGGAGTCCAGAACTTCAAAGTATGTCCGGTACGAATTCCACCAGAGAGCTCCAGAATTTCACGCAAAGTAATTCCAAGTGGTGCTTCAAATTGTCCAGGATTATTTACATGTCCTGACAATGAATACAGCGTTGCGCCTTTGCTCTTTTCAGTTCCCATTGCTTGATACCACTCGGCACCATTTGCAATAATCGCTGGAACTGATGAAATTGATTCAACGTTATTTACAACAGTTGGACGGGCGTAAAGGCCGGCAATAGCTGGAAATGGTGGGCGCAGACGAGGTTGGCCGCGGAAACCTTCGAGTGAATCAAGAAGTGCAGTTTCTTCACCACAAATATAAGCACCGGCACCAACGTGCAAAACGACATCAATTCCCTTACCAAGGTGACCGGCTTTGTAAGCATCTTCGATAGCTTGATTAAGGCGGCGAACAATGTGTGTCACTTCGCCGCGAATATAAATGAATGCATGCTTTGCGCGAATTGCATGACAAGCAATGATGCAACCTTCAATAAGAACGTGTGGGTTAGCCATAAGCAAAGGCATGTCCTTGCACGTTCCAGGTTCTGATTCATCGGCATTAACAACTAAGTAATGATCTTTATCGTCACCTTGTGGAATAAAGCCCCACTTCATTCCAGTTGGGAAACCTGCACCACCTCGACCACGAAGACCAGAGTCTTTAACAAGTTGAATAACTGCATCGGGATCCATAGCAAGAGCTTTTTTCGCGGCAGCATAACCACCATGACGTGTGTATGCCTCAATAGTAAATGAATCTTTTTCATCCCAGTGGGCCGAAAGAACTGGAGTCAACTTAGTCATTTACTTAGTTTCTCCCTTAGCAATTTTTAAACCTAGAAGCGTAGGTTCACCAGCTTGCACGCCTTCATTCGCTTTTCCATCATTTAAACCCGCTAGAACTGCTGATACTTCTTTCCACGTTCCTAAAGTGTTTGGTCCACGAGTTGGTGGCTTTGGATTTCCTGCGCGCATTGAATCAACTAATTCTTTAGCTGATTGAACGGTTTGGTTGTCGTAAAACTCCCAGTTAGCCATGACCACTGGCGCATAATCACAGGCGGCATTGCACTCGATATGTTCGAGTGAAACTTTGCCATCAGAAGTCACACCATCATTTTCAATTCCAAGATGATCTTTGAGCGCAGCCATAATGGCATCGCCGCCCATCACTGCGCACAAAGTATTTGTACATACACCTACGTGATATTCACCTACTGGGGTTGGCTTGTACTGGGTATAAAAGGTAGATACCGCAGTGACTTCAGCTGCGGCCAGGTCGAGCTGCTGCGCGATAAGTTCAATGCCTTCATTAGTAACGTAACCAGCACGTGATTGAACAAAGTGTAAAAGCGGCATAATCGCAGAGCGAGGTCGTGGATAACGTTTAATAATCGTTTCCATGATTGCTAGATCTTCGTTTGAGAATGCCATTAGCGGTCTACGCCTCCCATAACTGGATCGATTGAAGCAACTGCGCCAATAATGTCGGCAACCATTCCGCCTTCACTCATCGCTGAAGTAGCTTGCAAGTTATTAAATGAAGGTTCGCGGAAGTGCATGCGATAAGGACGTGTTCCACCATCGGATACAACTTGTGCACCAAGTTCACCACGTGCGGATTCAATCGCTACATAAACTTGGCCTGCAGGAACGTGGAAACCTTCAGTCACTATCTTAAAGTGGTGAATTAAAGATTCCATTGAAGTACCCATGATTTGGCGGATGTGGTCCAGTGAATTTCCCATTCCATCGCCACCCACTGAAAGTTGTGCCGGCCAAGCGATTTTCTTGTCCGCAACCATTACTGGTGCACCTTCGAGTTTTTCTAACTTATCGAGGGCTTGTTCGACAATTCGCAACGATTGCTCAAGCTCGT
>CAIXDY010000145.1 GCA_903918325.1 uncultured Actinomycetes bacterium | reverse complement strand
CAAAACGATCTTCAATTAAGCAAGTTGCTTCTGGACGTTTTGGTGTAACAAGTGATTACCTTGTAAATGCCGATGATATTCAAATCAAAATTGCGCAAGGAGCAAAGCCAGGCGAGGGTGGTCAACTTCCAGGTAACAAGGTCTATCCATGGATTGCCAAAGTTCGTTATTCAACTCCAGGCGTGGGGCTAATCTCGCCACCACCACATCATGATATTTATTCCATCGAGGATCTTGCACAGTTAATTCACGACTTAAAAAATGCCAATAAAAATGCACGCGTCCACGTTAAATTAGTTGCCGAAGTTGGGGTTGGAACTGTTGCCGCGGGCGTAAGTAAAGCTCACGCTGACGTAGTTTTGATTTCAGGCCATGATGGTGGAACTGGTGCCTCACCTTTGACATCGCTCAAGCACGCTGGTGCACCTTGGGAGCTTGGTTTAGCTGAAACACAACAGACGTTATTACTCAATAATCTGCGCGATCGAATTGTTGTACAAACTGATGGACAGCTAAAAACTGGTCGTGATGTTGTGATTGCAGCGCTACTTGGTGCCGAGGAGTTTGGTTTTGCAACTGCACCTCTAGTTGTTTCTGGCTGCGTAATGATGCGCGTGTGTCATTTAGATACCTGTCCCGTTGGCGTCGCCACACAAAACCCTGAATTGCGCAAACGTTTCACCGGTAAGCCAGAGTTTGTCGAAACTTTCTTTGAATATATTGCCGAAGAAGTGCGAGAAATCCTGGCCAGCCTTGGCTTTAAAACACTGCTAGAAGCCGTTGGCCATGTTGAGTATTTAAATACCCAAAAAGCTGTAGAACATTGGAAAGCCAGTGGTCTAGATCTAGCACCACTCCTAGTTCGCCCAGAAGTAACGGGTCCACTTCACAATACGACTCAACAGGATCACGGCCTAGGAGCTGCCCTTGATAATGAGTTAATTTCACTTTCACAAAACGCGTTAACTAAAAAAGAGTTAGTGCGCATTGAATTGCCTGTACGAAATGTAAATCGCACTGTCGGAACGATGTTAGGTGCCGAAATAACTCGTGCTCATGGGGGAGCGGGATTGCCCGACGACACAATTGATGTGCGATTGCATGGATCTGCCGGTCAATCTTTAGGTGCATTTATTCCACGTGGTTTAACTATTCGCCTCTTTGGCGATTCAAATGACTATGTGGGTAAGGGCATCTCTGGTGGACGGGTCATTGTTCGTCCTGATGAGAAATCTACTTTTGCATCTCAAGAAAATGTTATTGCTGGAAATGTTATTGGCTATGGCGCAACATCTGGTCAAATCATGATTCGCGGTGTTGTCGGTGAGCGTTTCTGTGTTCGAAATTCTGGCGCAGTAGCAATTGTCGAAGGTATTGGCGATCATGGTTGTGAATACATGACTGGCGGTACCGTCATTGTGCTGGGCCGCACTGGTCGCAATTTTGCTGCAGGAATGTCAGGGGGTCGCGCCTTTATGCTCGATCTCAATCCAGCAAATGTGAATAAAGATATGGTGGACATAGTTGCAGTTCCAGAGGATCAGAGCGAAATACTTCATTCATTAATTAAGAGTTTTGCCGATGAAACACAATCAACTATTGCTCAAGAACTAATCGCTGACTGGGCTGATGCACTTAAGAGAATCTCATTAGTTATGCCGCGCGACTATGCCCGTGTATTGGAAGCGATGGCACGCGCGACGCGCGAAGGTTTGCCCGTTGATTCATTGGTGATGGAGGTAGCAGCAAATGGCTGATCCAAAAGGATTTTTAACTACGCCGCGCGAAACTCCAACTCGTAGACCGGTTGATGTACGCATTCAAGATTGGCGCGAAGTGTATGAACCACAAAGCATTGAACATTTACAAAAGCAGGCTGGACGCTGCATGGACTGTGGAATTCCCTTCTGTCATTCAGGGTGCCCGCTCGGAAATCTCATTCCTGAGTGGAATGACTTAATGTGGCGCGGAGATAAGAGTGAAGCAATAAATCGTCTACATGCCACCAATAATTTCCCAGAGTTCACTGGCCGTTTATGCCCAGCCCCGTGCGAAACTGCTTGCGTTGTTGGAATTAACCGCGATGCCGTCACAATCAAGCAAGTTGAACTGCGCATTGTCGAAGAGGCTTTCGATGCCGGCATAGTAAAACCACTAGCACCTGATCGCATCAGTGGAAAAACAATTGCAATTATTGGTTCTGGACCCGCAGGTCTTGCAGCTGCGCAACAGTTAACTCGCGCCGGCCACACGGTTGCCGTCTATGAACGTGCGGAGAAAATCGGTGGACTTTTACGTTATGGAATTCCAGAGTTTAAAATGGAAAAGCATATTTTGGATCGACGCCTGGCTCAGATGGAAAAAGAAGGAACTCGTTTTCGCTCAGGTGTAGATGTCGGCAATGAATTAACTGGTGCAGATTTGCGCAAGAAATATGATGCAATTGTTTTAGCGGTAGGTGCTACCAAGTGGCGCGACCTTCCAATTCCAGGACGTGAGTTAAAAGGTATCTATCAAGCTATGGAGTTTTTGCCATGGGGCAATAAACAGGCTTTGGGTGAAGTTGAAACCCCACCGATCAACGTGCACGGAAAACATGTTGTCATTCTTGGTGGTGGAGATACTGGCGCCGATTGTTTAGGTACTTCAGTGCGCCAAGGCGCCGCAAGTATTACTCAACTTGAAATCATGCCACGACCAACGGATGAGCGCCCTGCATCTCAACCTTGGCCAACGTATCCAATGATTTATCGCGTATCCAGTGCACATGAAGAAAAAGACAACCGACTCTTTGCAGTGAGCACTGAGGAGTTCCTTGGTGATTCTGATGGAAATTTACGGGCCATCCGAATCGTTGAAACTAAATTTGAAAATGGAAAATTTGAACCAGTTCCCGGAACTCAGCAGGAAATTCCAGCCGACTTTGTTTTCTTGGCAATGGGATTTACTGGCCCAGAACAATCTCCGCTTATTTCCCAGTTAGAAGTAAAGCTTGATGAACGCGGGAATATTGCGCGAAATGCAAACTTTGAAAGTAGCGAAGAGGGAATCTTTGTTGCCGGAGATGCAGGACGCGGTCAATCATTAATCGTGTGGGCAATCGCCGAAGGTCGAAGCGCAGCAGCAGCCGTTGATAGATATCTCACTGGTGAGACCCAGCTTCCAGCCATCATTGAACCCACTACGCGTCAATTAATGGTTTAAGGTAGTCAAATGCGTAGAGCGAAAATTGTGTGCACGATGGGTCCAGCCGTTGAATCTGCTGAAAAAGTAAAACAACTCATCGATGCCGGTATGAACATGGCTCGATTAAATCTTTCTCATGGTTCATATGAAGAACACCAAGGCCGTTTGGATCGCGTACGCGCGGCAGCAAAAGAAGCAGGTGTTCCCGTAGCTATTCTCGTGGATCTACAAGGACCAAAAATTCGCTTAGCCCGTTTCAAAGCTGGACCACATGATTTATCGCGTGGAGATATTTTTACAATTACAACCGATGATGTTGAAGGTACTAAAGAGCGCGTTGGAACTACGTACAAAGGTTTACCGGGAGATTGCAAAGCCGGAGATCGCATTCTTATCGATGATGGCAAAGTAACCGTAGAAGTTGTTGAAGTTAAAGGAAACGATGTCATTACTAAAGTCATCGAACCAGGGGCAGTGAGCAATAATAAAGGAATCAACCTTCCTGGCGTTGCTGTTTCAGTTCCAGCGCTTTCTGAAAAAGATATTGATGATCTACGTTGGGGACTTCGAGCTGGTGCTGATTTCATCGCACTTTCATTCGTTCGAAGCGCCGATGACATTAAAGATGTCCATAAGATTATGGATGAAGAAGGCATTCGTGTCCCAGTTATTGCAAAGATTGAAAAACCTCAAGCCGTAGAAAATCTCGAAGGAATCGTTGCCGCATTCGATGCAATCATGGTGGCACGTGGAGATTTAGGTGTAGAACTTCCAATCGAAGATGTACCACTTGTCCAAAAGCACTGTGTTGAATTAGCCCGTGATATGGCTAAGCCGGTAATTGTTGCTACTCAGATGCTTGATTCAATGATTACTAATTCGCGGCCAACTCGTGCCGAAGCTACTGACTGCGCAAACGCTGTTCTAGATGGAGCCGATGCGTTAATGCTTTCTGGTGAAACCAGTGTGGGTGAATTTGCAATCGAAGCCGTGCAGACAATGGCGCGTATTATTCAAAAAACTGAAGAAGGCGGACTGGATCGAATTCGTCCAATTAAAACTTCACCACGAACTAAAGGCGGAGCAATCACAAAAGCTGCAACTGAGGTTGGCGCAATTGTTGGTGCTAAATACTTAGTGGCCTTTACTCAAAGTGGTGATTCAGCTCGTCGCATGTCACGTATGCGTTCACCTATTCCAATTTTGGCAATGACTCCAGAAGTTGGCACATATAACCGACTCGCACTTTCATGGGGAGTCGAATCAATGCTCACCCCAGTTGTTGGCGCAACCGATGAAATGGTGAAATTAGTTGATAGCGTGTTGATTGAGTCAGGTCGCGCTCATAAAGGCGATGAAGTCATGATTGTTGCTGGATCCCCACCTGGAATTCCTGGTTCTACGAATGCAATGCGCGTTCACCGCGTTGGAGATGCAGTTGGTGGAGCGGCTCCGGCTTACCGCTAAGATTTACCCCGCTGGTGATCAAAAAGCCTCGGTACTCCAACGGTAGAGAGGGCAGTCTCAAACACTGCATAGTGTCGGTTCGAATCCGACTCGGGGCACTTTAACTACATTCACAGTGCGAAAGGATGTATCGGAGGTGACCGTACGCATTGTTGTAGCCGAAGATGAAACGCTTATTCGCATGGACCTTGTGGAAATGTTGCAAGGCGCAGGCTATGAAGTTGTCGCACAAGCAACCAACGGCCAAGAAGCAATTGAATTAGCAACGTTACATAAACCGGATTTAGCAATTTTAGATGTCAAGATGCCGGTCCTTGATGGGATTTCTGCGGCAGCAAAAATTATTGAAATAGCTCCAGTTTTAATGTTGACGGCCTTTTCACAAAAAGAGTTAATCGATCGTGCCCGCGATGCCGGAGTCATGGCTTATGTAGTTAAGCCTTTTACAATTTCAGATTTAGTCCCAGCAATTGAAATTGCAATAAGCCGACATACTCAAATGAAATCACTTGCCGCCGAAGTTGCCGACTTACATGATCGCTTGGAAACTCGAAAAATCATCGATCGCGCAAAAGGCATTTTGATGAAAGCGTTAAATCTTTCAGAGCCACAGGCTTTCTCCTGGATCCAAAGAGCGGCCATGGACCGTCGATTAACCATGAAACAAGTGGCCGAGGCGGTCATAAGTCCAGATGCCGTGCCCGAGGGCTAAGAGCCCTCAAACCCGTAATTCGTTACACGAATATAACAAAACCGATACATTTCCAGGCTCAATTCCACTTGTTAATAGGTAACCCGTGCCATTACCCTCATCACCTCCCTGTCCCGGGACACAAGAACAGGAAAGGCAACACATGAACAAGAAGCTTAAGCAATCCCTCGCGATTGTTACTGCTGCAGCCCTAGCTTTTGGCTTAGCATCAGTTTCAACAGCAAGTGCTGCTGCAAAGACTTACACAATTGGTTACCAGGGCCCACTTTCAGGTGGCGAAGCATCAACTGGTACTGATGAGCAAAATGCAGTCAAGTACGCAATTAAATTATTCGAAGCAAAGAACCCAAGCATCAAGATCAAGCTTGTTTCAATCGATGACCAAGGCGATCCATCTGTAGCAGGAACAGTTGCTCCAGGAATTGGAACTAACAAGAGCATTCTTGGAATCGTTGGACCAGCTTATTCAGGTGCAACAATTGCTTCACTTCCTTATTACAAGGCTGGCGGACTAGTAACTATCTCTCCATCAGCAACTCGTGTATCACTAACAGATCCAAAGTCACCTGACTTTGGTAGCCCAGTGTTCCACCGTGTTGTTGCTACAGATGATAAGCAGGGTCCAGCTCTAGCTAAGTACGCAACAAGTGGCGTTTCAAGTGCAAAGGTCTTCATCTTTGATGACCAATCAGCATATGCAGTGCCTCTAGCTGGTTACGTAACAGCTGGTCTAAAGACTGTTGCAGGAGCATCACTAGTAGGAACTGACTCAGTTCCAAACACAACAACAGATTTCAGCCCAACAATTGCAAAGATCAAGACATCTGGCGCAACTGTAGTTATCTACACTGGTTACTACAGCCAAGCAGCAGTCTTCATTAAGCAGCTTCGTGACTCAGGTTCAAAGGCAGTATTTGCTGGCGGCGACGGAGTATTCAATGCACAGTTCGCAGTTCTAGCTGGTGCATCAGCTGAAGGTTCACGCCTTACAGGTGTTGCTGGTCTTCCAGATGTCAGCGCAAAGATCGAAGCTGATTTCAAGGCGAAGATGGGCATCTCTTCAGGTGTATATGCAGTTGAATCATTCGATGCTGCAAACATCATGCTTGCAGGTATCAAGGCTGGTAAGACAACTCGCGCAGCAATGCTTGCTTGGGTTAACGCTTACAAGGGCACTGGTATCGGTGGAGCAACTCTTGGCTTTAATAAGGCCGGAGACATCGCAGTTGGTGGATTCTCAGGATTCACTGTTACAAGCGGTGCGCTAAAGAACACAGGTCCAGTTAAGTAATTAACGGACTCAACGCTTAACGAGTTGGTGGGTGTCTCCGAACTCTCTTGCAAAAGAGGGCCGGGGCACCCACCACTTGCGTAACTTAAGGCTTTATACTCGCGCAGTTGCTTTAGCGAAGGAGAACAATGTTTAAAGTGTTGATTGACCAGTTCTGGTCTCTCACTATTTCTGGAGTAGCCCTCGGATTTATTTATGTATTGATCTCGTTGGGTTACACCATGGTTTATGGCGTTCTT
>CAIXDY010000144.1 GCA_903918325.1 uncultured Actinomycetes bacterium | reverse complement strand
GCTCCCCCCGCACTAAATCTAAGTCTTCGGGAGAGAAATAAACTATTTGGCAGGCGCCTAAAATTTCGCGTTGGCTACGTGTTGGGTTGCCATTAATACGTGCGCGATTAGCTTTGTTGGCATTAATTTCTAAATCAATATTTAAAACTCGATCATCGCGCTCTATTTCAGCCCGGATAATTGCTTGTTGAGCACCGAGTGAAATGAGTGGAACATTGTTAGCCACGCGGTGTGAAGCCAGAAAAGATAAATAAATTAAAGACTCGGCGATATTTGTTTTACCTGAACCGTTGTCGCCAATAAAAGTGATAACTCCAGGTTGTAGTTCAAGCTCTAATGAGGAGTATGAACGGAAGTCGGTCAGCGCCAACTTATTAATGCGCATTAACTACACCTACAAATTATGAGGCGTAGCGCATTGGCATTAATAAGTAACGGTAGTTTTCTACGACTGCGCCGTCTTTATCGCTCTTACCCATCAAGATTGCGGGTTTGTTTGGGCCAGTAAATGAGATCTGCACAAACTTTGTTCCAACCGCAGTTAAACCATCAGCTAAGAAAACTGGGTTGAAAGCGATAGAGATTGGTTCACCAGTTAAAAGAATTTCAATAGCTTCAGTGGCTTGGGCTTCTTCACCTGCACCAGCTTCTAAAGAAAGTGTGTTGTTATTGAAATCTAAACGGAGTGGAACGGTTTTGTCGGTTACAAGCGCCACGCGGCGAACAGAATCTAGAAGAGTTGCAACTTCAATAAGAGCTGTTGAGGTTACTTCTTGTGGGAGTAAATGACGGTATGGAGGGAAGGTTCCATCTAACATCCGTGAAGTCATTGTCTTTCCATCTCCAGCAAAACCAGCTAAACGATCATTGCTAGAAGCGGGAGCGAAAGAGAGTGAAACGGTTTTAGTTCCAGTTAAAGATTTGGCTGCATCGGCAATTGTGCGTGCGCGCAAAAGTGCGCTGGTAGAAACATTAGGTGTTGTTGGGTCCCATTGAATTTCGCGGACCGCTAAACGGTAACGATCGGTTGCCGCTAAAGTGATGGTTTCTTCGTTTATTTCCACGTGGACACCGGTGAGTGTCGGTAGTGAATCATCGCGCCCTGCAGCAATTGCTACTTGTGAAACCGCGGTTGCAAAAACATCACTAGCTAACGTTCCGGTGGTGTCTGGAAGTTCTGGCAAGTTTGGATATTCATCAACCGACAAAGTTGGCAAAGTAAATTTTGCGCTGCCACTTGTTACAAGAACACGGGAACCATCTAAAGCAAAAGTGATGGGTTTGTTTGGAAGTGATCGTGAGATTTCCGCCAGTAATTTTCCGGGAACTAAAACTTTTCCAGGATCTTTAATTTCGGCATTGAAGTGAGACTTACTGGCGGTCTCTAAATCAGATGCTGATAAATAAACTTGGTCGCCGGTTGCATCAATAACGATTCCTAGAAGTTCGGTTTTAATTGGTCGTGTTGAAAGGGAGCGGGAAACCCAATTCACACCGTCAACCAAAGCTGACTGCTCAACAATGAACTTCATGATTTGCCCCAATTCAGTGAAAGGTTCGTTTCACATCTAGATATATGTATATAAAGGTAGTCGTAGTAACTAGATAGGTTTTGTGTGTATAAAGCGCGAAAGCCCAGTTCAACACGGAGTTTTAACTCTGTAAGTGTGTGAATAAGTGGGGAAAAGGTGTGCACAAAAGACCGCTTCATCACCTTCTCCTTCCCACTCTTCACACCAACACCAACACTGTATCCACAAAAAAACGGTAGATCTCCACAGTTATCCACAACTTGTCCCCAACTGGGGGTAAAGAGTGTCAAAGCGGACATTTCGTACTTTCTGCCTTTAACGCGCTTGTTGCTTAATTCTGGTGGTGAGTTCGTTGACCTGGTTATAGATCGAACGTCGCTCAGCCATCAGTTGACGGATCTTGCGATCGGCATGCATAACCGTGGTGTGGTCACGCCCGCCGAATGTTTGGCCGATTTTTGGAAGTGAGAGTTCGGTTAACTCACGGCACAAGTACATTGCAATTTGGCGGGCATTAACTAAAACCCGAGAACGCGATGTGCCACAAAGATCATCGATAGTAAGTGAGAAATAAGCCGCGGTTTGAGCCATGATCGTGGCTCCAGTAATTTCTGGGTTATTTTCATTTGGAATTAAATCCTTCAAAACAATTTCAGCTAATGAAAGATCCACGCTTTGGCGATTAAGTGATGCAAAAGCGGTAACGCGAATTAATGCGCCTTCAAGTTCGCGAATATTGGTAGAGATTTTACTCGCGATGTATTCCAAAACATCGTCTGGTGCGTTTAATTTATCTTGCGCAGCTTTTTTGCGAAGGATGGCGATACGAGTTTCTAATTCTGGTGGTTGGATATCAGTGATTAATCCCCACTCAAATCGGCTACGTAAACGATCTTCTAAAGTAGTTAATTGTTTTGGTGGGCGATCACTAGAAATAACGATTTGTTTATTAGCGTTATATAAAGTGTTAAATGTATGGAAGAACTCTTCCTGTGTTCGTTCTTTGTTTTCTAAAAATTGGATGTCATCAACAAGCAAAACATCTAAGTCGCGATAGCGGCGCTGGAAAGCTGTGGCTTTATCATCGCGAATTGAGTTAATAAAGTCATTTGTAAACTCTTCTGAAGAAACATAACGCACACGAACGCTTCCGTATAACTCTTTCGCGTAAGCGCCAATCGCGTGCAATAAGTGGGTTTTTCCTAACCCGGACTCGCCATAAATAAATAAAGGGTTGTAAGCCTTAGCTGGTGCTTCAGCTACAGCAACTGCGGCAGCATGAGCAAAGCGATTCGATGCGCCAATAACAAAAGTTTCGAAAATGTAGCGTGAGTTAAGTTGAGAAACTTCACCAGTTTTTACTGGAGCTTCTTCACGACCTGTTCCAACTTTCGGTGCTACAAAATCAATATCAACTTCTGGAGCTTGAGGCGCACTTGATTCCAAAGTTTCATCCACAGTTACAGCGATACTTGCCTTTTCTCCGAGCTCGCGAGTTAAAACATCACACACAACGCTACGCAAACGGCTCTCTAAAACATCCTTTGCAAAAAGATTGGGAGCGGCAACCAATAAAGTTGTTTGATCATTGTTATGAAGCAAACCCAACGGTTTAGTCAAAGCTAAAAATGCGCGATGTTGCGGCGCATCAATGGCAACCTCTTCAATAACACGGTCCCAGAGAGTGGTTAACTCGATCTCTTTAACGGCCATTTCGGCACCTCTCTGATATCCACAGGGTTATCCACAACCTGTGGTCTAAACCCCAGGTTGAGCCCTTATTAACCCCCAAAAGCGCTAAACCTGTGGAGGAGGGCGTAAAAGTAGAGCGGATTCGGGAAAAAAGCAACTGGTTATCCACAGTATTTTTAGGCCGTAGGGGCCAAAACTGAGTTTGACCGACTTATCCCCAGACCTCTACCGTTACCTCCTTGCTTCCCCCGTATTTCTGGCCCGCAGTAGATTTCCACTTATTTAGGAGTTTCACATGACAAAGCGCACCTTCCAACCAAACACACGCCGCCGTGCCAAGAAGCATGGCTTCCGTGCCCGTATGGCTACCCGTGCAGGCCGCGCTGTTCTTGCAGCTCGTCGTGCAAAAGGCCGCGCACGTCTTTCTGCTTAAGGATCTCTAAGGAAGACTCCCGTGCTTGCTAAGAGCGCACGTCTAACAGAGAGCGGCGATTTTGCCCGCGCAACAAAAAGTGGAATCCGATACTCCTCAACTAATTTTGTCGGCTACCTGTATCTCACTGAGTTAGCTCAACCTGCCCGCGCGGGATTAATTATTAGTAAAGCTGTTGGTAGTTCCGTAGCGCGTCATCGCTTAGCTCGAAAAATTCGTCACTGTATTCGCGATCACTACGCACAATTGCCAACAGGATCACTGCTTGTGATCCGCGGCTTAAATAAATCCGCCGAAGCGGACTGCGCCAGCGAGATTTCAACTGTTATCTCAAACGTGATCCGCAAAAGCAAAGAACGCGCGGCAAGTAAATGAAAAAGATTCTCACTGCGCCCATTAAGTTGTATCAAAAATGGATTTCACCCGCTTTAGCACCACGCTGTAAGTACTACCCATCATGTTCATCGTATGCAGTCACCGCGATTGAAACATATGGATTAAAAGGAATTGCAATGAGCGCTTGGCGTTTAATGCGGTGTAACCCATGGTCACATGGCGGAGTCGATTATGTTATTAAAGAAAAGGTTGGTGTGTGATTTATGGGAACTATCCTAAAACCCTTATATATCGCGGTTTCTTGGGTTATTGTCACAATTCATGATTTATTGTCACCACTATTTGGTGCCGATAGCGGAGTGTCGTGGTCGTTAGCAATCATTGGTCTTGTAATCATCATCCGCGTTATTTTAATTCCCCTTTTTGTTAAGCAGATCAAAAGTCAGCGAGCTTTAACTGCCCTTCAGCCACACATGAAGGAAATTCAAAAGAAGTACAAAGATGATCGCCAAAAACAATCAGAAGAGATGATGAAGTTATATAAGGAACACAAAACAAATCCTTTAGCTTCATGTTTCCCAATTCTTGCACAAGCCCCAATCTTTTTCTCACTCTTTACTGTGCTCAACGGAATCGGTAAAAACCCACCAGTTCGCCATGGTGTCTTGTCACAAAGCGATGTTGTAAGTGCGGCACAAGCGAAGTTTTTTGGTGCACCAATTTCAGATACTTTCCTTGGCACAAACATTACAACGGTAAAAATTGTTACCGTTTGTTTGATCGCATTTATGTCATTGACAACTTTTACAACACAGCGTCAATTAATGTTAAAAGGAATGCCAAAAATGGATTCCAGCAACAATATGATGTTGCAACAACAAAAAATTATGTTGTACGCATTCCCAGTGATCTTTGCAATCTCTGGTGTTAACTTTCCAATTGGTGTTTTAATTTATTGGTCAACAACAAATCTTTGGACATGGGCGCAACAGTTCTATGTCATTAAGCGAAACCCAACACCGGGATCACCGGCTTATGAAGAGCTAGCAAAAAAGCGCGCCCATAAGAGCGGGGAGTTGCCGGCAACAAGTGATACAGATGTGGCCCTAAGTGAAGAAGAGATTAAAGGGCAACGAAACCAACCAAAGAAGAAGAAAAAGAAGAAATAGGACAAAGCGGTACAAATAGGATTAATTCACTACAAACCCGACAGGGAGAGCGACATGGCAAAGGCAAAAGCAGAAGTTGTTGAAAAGGACGTAGTAAAGGCGGCCGACGAGAGCGTAGAAACCAAGCCGGTAAAAGGCGTGGCCAAACTGGAGGAAGAGGGCGATATCGCCGCGGACTACCTAGAGGCTTTGCTCGACATCGCTGATTTAGATGGCGACATCGATATCGATGTAGAAAACGACCGTGCCTCACTGGCAATCGTGGGCGGAAAACTGAACCACCTAGTGGGCCGCGACGGTGAAGTCCTGGATGCGATCCAGGAGCTGACCCGCTTAGCTGTACAGACCGCGACCGGCGATCGCTCACGCCTGATGTTGGATATCGACAACTTCCGAGCCAACCGCCGTACCGAGCTGACTAAGTTAGCTAAAAAAATGGCCGAGGATGCAACCTCAACCGGCAACTCCATCAAACTGGCACCAATGAATGCTTTTGAGCGCAAAATTATCCACGACACGATCCAAGAGCTAGGCCTGAGTAGCGAATCTGATGGGGAAGACCCAAACCGCTACGTAGTTATCTATCCAGCGTAAATGCAGGTTTCACGTGAAACCGTACTCGAGCGATATTTCCCTGATATCGAGCGGATTCACGCCTATGCCGCTTTCTTGGAAAGCGCCGGGATTGAGCGGGGATTAATTGGCCCCCGTGAAGCTGACAAGATCTGGGAACGCCATATCTTTAACTGCCTGCCAGTTACAACCCTGTTAAAAGAGGGCTCCATAGTCTTTGATATTGGCTCAGGCGCGGGTCTGCCTGGAATTGTTATCGCTCTGGCCCGTCCAGATCTACATGTCACGCTCATTGAACCCTTGGAGCGCCGGGTCGAGTTTTTGAAAGAGGCTGTGGCTGGGTTAGATATTGAAGTTATACGAGGGCAGGCTCAAGATGTGCGCACTACCGCCCACTATGTAACTGCCCGAGCGGTCGCCCCATTAGAAAAATTAAAGAAAATGAGTTGGCACCTCCTTAAAACTAATGGCTCACTGATGGCTATTAAAGGCAAAGCAGCTGAAGAAGAGATGAAATCCGTGCCTAAATCCATCCTCCACGAGGTAAATCTGGAGGCAATTGAGCCTGGTCGCATCGTTGAAGTACGCAAAGGTGCTTAACTAGCGCCCGTGGATGATTCACGTGAAACCAAAAAAGTAGTCGGTACTCGCCGCTTAAAAGAGGCGATGGCTAAACCCGCCGCGCTTCGAATCATCACCGTCGCCAATCAAAAAGGCGGCGTTGGTAAAACCACCACCACCGTCAATCTGGCCGCAGCCCTTTCCATGGGCGGCCTGCGTGTGGCCGTTATCGATCTAGATCCACAAGGAAATGCTTCAACGGCTCTGGGGGTAGAGCACCTAGAAAATCCTGGAATTTATGAAGTACTGATGGGCGATTTAACAATGTCGCAAGCGATTCAAAAAGTTAAAGGTTTTCCTTCATTGGAATGCGTTTCATCCAATACTTCATTAGCACAAGCAGAAATTGAATTAGTTCCGATGGTTGCGCGCGAAATGCGTTTGAAAGATGCCATTGATGAATTAGCTAAAGAGCGCGCAGATGCCGGAGAACCGCTCGATTATATTTTTATAGATTGCCCACCAAGTTTAGGTTTGTTAACTATTAACGCACTGACCGCTGCGAAAGAAATGTTAATACCAATTCAATGTGAATATTACGCACTAGAGGGTTTATCACAACTATTGAAAACTTTTGAATTAGTAAAGAAGCGTTTGAATTCCTCTTTAAAACTCTCAACTTTTGTTTTAACAATGTTTGATGGCCGTACTCGACTTGCTAATGATGTTGCCGATGAAATTCGCAAGCATTACCCAAATGAATTAATTGATATTCCAATCCCACGAGCGGTACGCGTTTCAGAAGCACCTGGCTTTAATCAAACGGTAATGACTTATGACGCGTCATCTCCGGGCGCCATTGCTTACATGTCAGTTGCACGCGAATTAGCTGAACGCGGAAAACCTTTTGATTCCAATGTTGTTTCAATCAATTACAAACGCGAAGGTGAGATTGCATAAATGGCACGTCGTGGAGGTCTGGGCACAAATCTTGATG
>CAIXDY010000143.1 GCA_903918325.1 uncultured Actinomycetes bacterium | reverse complement strand
TGATCGATTGAGAAAATATTTGGGATAAAGACAAACTGCGAACCCTTTGAAACTACAAGAGTTATTTTCGATCCTTTAGGTGCTGGATCGGTCCCAGAAGGTTTTTGTGAAATCACAACACCAGAGAGAACGTTTTCATCAAAGGCATATACCGAGTTAACAACAAAGCCCAAACCTGTTAGTTCATTGAGTGCTTGTTCACTTACTTTTCCAACGTAGGAAGAAAGCGCCACAGTCTCTACGCCTTTGCTGACAACTAACGAAACTGTGGAATTTCGTTTTACTTGCGTACCAGGTGCTGGTGTTGATGTAATGACATAGCCCTGCGGAACATCAGAATTAAATTCTTGCGTTGTATCACCTGCAATAAGTGGGAATTTTTTAATCGCTGCAGCTGCCGCTTCCGGAGTTAAACCAGCAACGGCTGGAATTGTGTATCGCTCAGGTCCTTTAGAAATAATTAATTTCACGGCACCGCCAGCTGATATTCGGCCGCCACCACCTGGCGTGGATTCGATGATCTCACCAGAAGCAACGCTTTCATCAAAGCGTTTTTCAACGACGGTTGTTAAACCCAATGGGGTGAGTGCAGTAACTGCATCGTCATAAGTGCCGCCGACAATTGAAGGAACAACAACGCGTGATCCAGGTCCAACGAGTGCGTACCAACCACCGATACCGATGGCTACAGCAAGTAGCAATGCCAACTTACGATTTCTTCGAACGCGTTTACTCGATTTCTTCTTTTGGTCTCTTGCTGTGCGAATCGCTTCGGTAGTTTCTTTAACTTCGATAGTCGGTTCTTTTACTTCAACAACTTCTTGTTTTACTTTACCCCGGGCTTTTTCCTTGATTGGCTCAACGGGCAGATCTAGTTCAAGTTTCATTTGATTTGTTTTAGGGTCGAGATCATTTTGAATCATTTCCAGTGATTTTAGAAATTCACCAGCGGTTCGTGGCCGCTTATCCGGATCGCGATTAGTGGCGCTAAGGATGAGTGCATCTAAGCTTTCTGGGATTTCCTTACGCTTACTGCGCAGTGACGGGATCTCCTGATTTACATGCATATAAGCAATTTGAATTGGTGAGTCGCCTAAGAATGGTTTTTCACCAATTAACATTTCAAAAGCAACGATCCCAACGGCATACACATCGCTTCGTGAATCTGCTACTCCGCGTTGCACTTGTTCGGGGGATAAGTATGAAACCGATCCCAAAATCACACTTGATTCAGCCGTCATGGTTGAACCAATTAGCTCACCCCGCGCTAGACCAAAGTCTGCGATTTTTATGCGTCCTTCTTTGGAAATTAAAATGTTCTCCGGTTTCATATCGCGATGCGTAATTCCAACCTCATGGGCTGCAGCTAATGCACTTAGTATTGGCGTTAAGTAATTAATGGCATCCTTTATTTCAAATCGTCCACGTTCATTTAAGTAATCACGAAGTGTGTGGCCTTCGATTAGTTCCATAACAAGGAATACTGCCGGTACACCATTCTGATTCCATCCTTGGTCTTGCACTGCAACGATGTTGGGATGCGACAAGGCTGCAGCAGCTTTAGCTTCGCGAATAAAACGATTAACGAAAGCTTCATCTTGGGCCAGATGAGGATGCATAATTTTTACGGCCACTTTGCGATCAAGGCGCGTATCAATAGCCTCATAAATCGAGGCCATTCCGCCGTTAGCTATCTGTCGGACTAATTGATATCGGCTATCAATGAGTTCACCCGAGAGATCTGACATGTCCAGAATTTTAGGGCTTTGAGCCTTACGAACTTTGAATGTGTTCTGCGTTTTCGCGTGTTTTATCTCGCAGGAAGTGAAGCTCTTGGTCTATCTGCCATTTCTTCATGTGTTCGGCAATCTGATCACCGTCGCGTCGTAGAACGCGAGCTATTCCAATTTCTGGCTCAATATCGAGCCAATACAACTGGGCACCGGCATCTCGAACTACTTTTTGGCCAGCACCCACGCCTTCCAAAATGAGAATATCAACGGGATCGATATTCCTTGTGGAATCAAATGACATTGAATTCCAATTAAAGATATCAATAGTGAAGGCCAAGCCAGAATTATGTGCGCTTACAATTTTTCCTAAGGTAAGCGTTAACTTTTGCGTTAAAGCGTTGTCCCAGCCATCGTATAAATCATCCATATGAATCACAGTTACAGTCTGATTAGTAGACCACTGCTTTTCAAGAATCGATGCAAGTGTGGTTTTACCAGCACCCGCCCGGCCATCAATTGCTACGAGTGTCATACCAACGCTTCCAACCAATTACGGCGATTGCAGTAAAGATTGCATACAACAGCGCAGTAAACCAGTAACCCAGATATGCATATTCGATTGTGCCGGCAGCATCAACAATGAGCCACAAAACCCAAGACTCAACTTTTCCGTAGACCATCAAGATTTGAGCAACAAGAGAGCCAATAAGAAGAAAAGCATCAGACCAGGTAGCTGCAGCACCGATGCGTGAAAGAATCGGTGTGAGTGCAGATACCGAAACAATGGTGCCAATTGCCCAGTACATACGGTGTCGATTATTGATATATCCAGTAACAACTCCAGTGGGTGCCCAGTCGAACCAACCCCAGATTGCTGCAACGATAAAGATAATTTGTAAGATCGAACTTGCATACAACTTCGCCTCATAAAAAAAGAGCATGTAAAGCGCACTACTTATCGCCCACCAAGGCCACGTAATTCGCTTACCCGTAGTTCCAAGCCAGACACCAATAAGGGAAGTGAGCGCTGAGATAAATTCGAGAATTGAGACGTCATAGCCCCAAGCGGTAAATAAAATTGTAGACACAGATATTTCCTTTCCACGTCCGCATTATCGGACGGGTCAATCGGTCGGTTTGAATTTCAAACCCTCTCAGCCGCACGCGGCTCCCGTACTTCGTATGCTACCCCTAATGCGTGATAGTTAGTCGCTTCACATAGGCGGTTATAAAGGTTTTTAATCTACGTGCAGTTGAAGTTTTTGCTCGCACGTTAAAGATGTCGTAACCAATCTTTTCCACTTCATCCACAATTCCGCAGTACAACTCACTTGCCGCTTCGATACAAGGTCGACTAGTCGGTGAGAGCATTGCAATTCCTGGGGTGGCCTCTTTTTGTAGTTGGCGGACTCGCGCAATTTGAAATTTCAGAGCCTTTACTATTTCAGGTGTGAGGACACGTGCTTCCAGCATTTCTCGCGTCACGCCACACTCGGCTAGCTCTTGAATAGGAAGATAGATTCGGCCTCGATCTAAATCTTCGCCTACATCGCGAATAAAGTTAGCTAATTGAAATGCGATACCAAGATTCTTTGCACACTCGTAGGCACCCTGATCTAGTACGCCTAAAACTGGAACCATCTCTAGACCAATAACTGCCGCAGAACCATATACATACTCAATTAAATCTTCATATGTTTGATATTCCTGAACAGTTAAATCCATGGTCATTGAATGTAGGAAGGCTTCAAAGTGAGCATGGGGGATTGCAAAAGTATTCACTGTGTCAATAAGCGCACGGCCGATAGCGTCATCACTTGTGCCAGATTTTAAGTCGCTCAAAATTTTATTGCCCCACGTGCCCAATGTTTGCGCTTTTTCTTCAACACTCAAGGTAGATGCAAGATCATCGACAATTTCATCGGCATACCGCGCAAAACCATACAGGGCATGAACATATTTGCGTTTAGCTTTAGGCAAAAGCAACGTAGCTAAGTAGTAAGTCTTGCCATGTAGAGAATTTAATCTCTTGCACTCTGCATACGATGCATCAAGCTCATTCATTTACTTAACCGGGCCAACGATCCGCTCAGCAGCTAAGCGGCCAGAGATAAGAACCATTGGTACACCAACACCGGGTTGAGTTCCAGAACCAGCAAAGACCACGTTTTCTATTCCTTGCGCCATATTGCGTGGTCTAAATGGACCAGTTTGGAAAAATGTATGTGCACTTGCAAATGGTGCGCCCATTTCCATTCCCTGATTTTTCCAATCTAGGGGAGTAGTCATAACCTGCGTTTCGATGGAATCACCAAAGCCGGTGTATCCACGCTCTTCAACGGTCTTAATCATTTGATCGCGATAAGGACCTGCCTGCTTATGCCAATCAATATCTGAATCTAAGTTGGGAGTTGGGAAAAGAATGTAATAGGAATGCTTACCAGGAGGAGCCAGATCGGGGTCATCATGAGTTGGAATTGTTACTAAAATACTTGGATCACTCATTAACTTCTTTTGAGTGATTAATTCATCGAAAACGCCATCCCATGAATGACCAAAGTGAATATTGTGGTGAGCAGCAAAGTCATATTTCTTATTAGATCCCACCAACAGCGTTACACATGATGGGGAGTATTTCAGTCGCTTTACCGATAGAGGTGTCTTACCTAGCAAATCTCGATAAGCCACGGGTAAATCTGGATTCAGAATTACCGCATCGCATTCATAACGCTCGCCTGTTTCGGTGATTACCGCTTTTGCGCGACCATTGATGACTTCAACTTTTGAAACTGTTGTGTTGTATTTAAAGGTTACGCCATGCTTTTCTGCAGCTGCCGCTAGTGCACGCGGAACTGCATGCATGCCACCCTTTGGAAAGAAGACACCATTGACTGAATCCATATAAGCAATAACGGCATAAATTGCTAGCGCTTGCTGTGGACTAACTCCGGCATACATAGCTTGGAATGAATAAACCTTCTGAAGACGGGGATCTTTCATAAATTGATTTACTTTAGGCGAGAGCCTGCGGAAGCCGCCCAGTGCGATTAAGCGCGCAAGGTTAGGAGTTAAAAGATTAAGTGGGCTATCAATATTTCTATCGATAAAATCATTCATCTCGTACTTATATAGCTTGGTAACAAAATCTACGTACTTGCGATACCCGGCAGCTTCTCTGCTACTAATGTGCTTCGCAATCTCGGCTTCCATCTCATCGGTATTAGAGTGAACATCAAGTTGTGAACCATCAGCATAAAAAGCGCGGTACAAAGGTGTCAGCGGTGCAAGTTCTAACCAATCTTTCATATCTTCGCCGACGCAGTTAAAAGCATCGTTAATCAGCGAAGGCATTGTTAGAACTGATGGTCCCGTATCAAATGAGTAACCATCCTTTTTAAGTAAGCCGTTGCGACCACCCGGAACGCTCTCGCGCTCCAACACTGTAACTTTTCGACCGGCGCCGGCTAATCGAAGTGCGGCACTTAATCCCGCAAGACCCGCCCCGACTATAACTACGTGATCTGTAGGACCTTTAACACGTGCAACCACTTACATACTCCTCTTTGTTGCAATCAGGGCAAGTTCATTGAGCAAATCACGCCCAGCGTTATCGATAACTGGATTTTCAATTGCTTGCAACGCTTTCGACGTTAATTCCTCAATAATAGTTTCTAACTGTGCCTTGGCGCCGGTCGAAACAATCATCTCTTGCAAAATAGCCACACCTTTTTCATCAATCTCATTTTTACCAAAGTATTTGCGGCTCTCAGCTTTCATTGCATCGGTGCTTTTAGCATCGGTCATGGCAATGAGGGCAGTTCGCTTCCCTTCACGCAGATCATCACCGGCAGGTTTGCCTGTAACAGAGGGATCGCCAAAGACACCAAGCAGGTCATCGCGGAATTGGAAAGCCTCACCTAGAGGCAGACCATAATTAGAAAGAGCTGCAAGTAATGAAGGCGATGCATCCCCGGCTAACACGGCTCCCATATGTAGCGGACGCTCGATTGTGTATTTACCTGATTTATAGCGAGCAATCTTCATTGATCGTGCAAGATCTGTGTTCTTTTGTGTTTGTTCGTGAATATCTAGAAATTGACCGGCCATTAACTCAACACGCATCTCGTCAAAGATAGGCATTACACGGCGAAGTTCATCATTTGAAATTCCTGATGTATTAAGAAGTTGATTTGACCAAACAAGTGCTAAATCGCCAAGCAATACTGCTGACGCTAAACCGTAGGCAGGTGCAAAGCCTTCTAACTCATCTTGCACATGGATTGATTCAAAGTGGCGATGAATTGATGGTTTGCCGCGACGTGTGTCAGAACCATCCATTAAATCATCATGAATCAGTGCGCACGCTTGAAGAAGTTCAAGACAAGAGATGGCTTTAGTAGTTGCCGGAGTTAATGCGCCGCCAGCACTTTTGATTCCGGCATATGCAAATAGCGGGCGCAAACGCTTGCCGCTATCTAATAAGAAGGAGGACAGCGCTGAAGAGACTGGATTTAACTCGGGTGAAATGGAGTGCAGATACCCGCTCTGATCACGCATAAATTGAGTGAGTTCAATTTCTACGCAATCGCGTATTTCTTGTAACTCTGACTTAGTCGCTGAACTCACAGCGTAAAGGTACCCTCACCGAGTTCACTTCGCCATTCATATTGGCCGCTCTAGCCCTCACTTCTGTACTATTAATACTGCAAAGCGCATACTTGAGATAATCAGGAAGTTGGAAAATGCTCAGCAAGCAAGAGTTCACCCAAACATGGAGTTCCTTGCATAACGATGCGCCCGTAACTGGGGCAGTTGCTGGGTGGTTAAAGATTTCATATCGCTTTGGTCTAGTTGCAACTTTGCTTCGAATTTCACCAAATGTTCTTACACTCTTAGGTCTTTGTGCCGCAGCTGCTACGGCTTTTACCGCAACAAGTTGGTGGGCGATATTTTTCTTAGTTCTTTCACTTTTCTGTGATGGGATTGATGGAAGCGTAGCGATTTTTCAAAAGCGCCAAAGTGCCTGGGGTGCAACACTTGATTCAGTCGTAGATCGACTCAGTGAAGCTTTTTGGCTATATGCCTTATATGTAATTGGAATCCCAGCTTGGTTAGCAATCACTTTATGGTGTGTAGCTTCATTTCAAGAATATGCTCGCGCAAAGTTAACCTCATTGGGTATCACCGACATTGGTGTGGTAACTCCAGCCGAACGGCCAGTCCGAGCAATCTTTTTATTTATAGTTTTAATTATGTGGCATTTAAATATGCCTGGAGAATTTGCAGTGTCTGTCGCTTTTTTAGTTTTGCAAACTAGTGGCTTTTTAATGGTTTTGCGTTATGCACGTTCCCAATTGCATTAGCCACTATTTCAGCGCTCAACCCCACAAGCGGTAAGCCACCACCTGGATGCGCCGAACCACCTACGCAATACAAGCCCTTAATCGGTGAACGATTCTTTGCGCGCAGAAATGCTGCGCGTGCACCGTTACTAGATGTTCCATAAATAGAACCCCCTGGAGCACGGACCGCATTTTCTAAATCTAATGGTGTACGAATTGTGAGTGATTCAAGGCGTGAACGGACAGATATTCCCCGAGCTTCAATTTGATCGATGATGGAGTTGGCATATGTGCGGGCAAACTCTTGATTGCTCCAATCAAAACTATTCTTTCCATGGGCTGGTGCGTTAACTAAAACGAACCAACTTTCCAGATTTGCATCCTTGGTCATCGCCTCATCCTGGGGCGCACAAATATAAATTGTCGGTTCAGTTACCGGTTTTTTGTGAGTAAAGATTGCGTCAAATTCAGCATCATAATCTTTAGGGAAAAGTACGGTGTGATGATTGAGTGGCTCTGAATCATCTTTGCGTATTCCCAAAAGAAGAGAAAAACCTGCCAGAGATGGGTCGGCGTTATTAATATTTGTGCGGACTCTTTTAATCTTTCTAATTTTCTCAGTAATGAGTGTGTTGTAAATGAGCCAGGCGTCGGCATTTGCTATGACGGCATCGGCTGGGACAAATTCACCATTATTTAAAGTAATTCCGGTCGCACGAGCTTTGACCACATTGATCTTTGCAACGGGGGAGTTCAAATGAAAAGTGACACCAACGCTTTCGGCTCGTTGGTGTACCAACGTAGCTAATGTGCCAAGTCCACCCTTGATGTGCCAAGCCCCAAAGCACTCTTCAACAAAAGCTATGGAAGCTAAAACTGCAGGCGCTTTGCGCGGATCCGAGCCGCTATAAGTTGCATAGCGGTCAAGGATGTAGCGAAGGTGTGGATCAGGTAAAGCCTGGGTTGCAAACTCACGTAAGGATTTCCAGGGAGCGATAATTCGCAAATCCCGCAAAAGCGAGAATCGTTTGAGAAGTGAAAAAGGTGAACGTAATTCATTTTCAATAAATGGTTCACGCGAAACATCCCACATCTTCTCTGCTCTACGCATCAAGCGATCCCATTGTTGAGCAACATCGTCACCGTAAGTAGTACGAAGATTATTGAGCGTTTCATAACGGGAAAGGTTGGCAAATTTCACTTGGGTACCATCGGCAAATCGATACTCAAAAGAGGGATCTACCGGCTTAATCTCGCACAGCAATCCCAAATGTTTTCCGGTACGTTGAAAGAAATCTTTATAAACTGCAGGTAAGGTTAAAAGTGAGGGACCGGTATCGAAAGCAACTTTACCAATCCACTCGGTGTGTAATTTTCCACCAGTTCGATCAGAGGCTTCGTACAGTGAAACTTCGTGACCAGCTTTTGCTAATCGAGCTGCAGACATCATGCCGCCCATACCTGCACCAATTACGACGACCTTCACAGGGTTCGGCCCTTCCATTGAACTTCTCCGCGCATCACCCAGGAATAAATAATGAGATAAATCAGCAACGCAGTAGAAATGGGATGGAAAAACGCATCCAGACCGCTCTTACCAACTTTTATTGAACTCATGGCGCGCGTAAGCGTAACGGCGGCATAGGCATACCACGCTACATATGAACCTGTGATGCCGGCGATAACAGGGGCAATGCCGGTAATAAAGAGAAACGCAATTGTAATTGCCGAACCAAGAAGTGAACCAAAGGCGGCATGGAGAGATTTACCGTACCCAGCTTCAATCTCTTTCCACGATGAATACATCCGTGTTGAAGCAATTGCCGATCCATTTGCTACGCAACCGTGCGAACCATTCTTTACTAATACACGTCCTAAGAAAACATCATCTAAAACCTGGTTCTTCACTGATTCGTAAGCGCTTATTTGAGCTAACGCCGCACGACGCACAACAAAGAATTGTCCATTAGCAACAACCATCGAAGAGCGTGACGTTGTTTCAGCAAATCGGAGAAGAACGGTCGACATCCAAGACCATTGCAGCAATGGCT
>CAIXDY010000142.1 GCA_903918325.1 uncultured Actinomycetes bacterium | reverse complement strand
GGGTAAGAATTGGTAGCTTCTTGGATACCTTTCGAACAGATGCGGCTTTATCTGCATCTGCGATCTGGAACCATTCTGGTTTCTGGTCTGGAGTCATGGGGACTTCCTTTCGTTGGACAAAAAGTAATGCATACACCTGAGAAGAATCTGAGAACTCCTTACCAGGATGCTGAGTAATCTAAGGCAGTGAGCACAACTATGAGGGGTTACCTCGACCTAATGAAACTTCGGGTCGTAGAACTGCTCTTGGTAACCACCTTGCCGGCAATGGTTTTAGCGGCAAAAGGTTTACCGTCATTTTCATTAGTTGCAACAACGATTATTGCGGGAACTTTGTCTGCCGGAAGTGCAAATGCTTTCAATATGGTTATTGAAAGTGACATCGATAAGTTGATGGCACGAACCGCAAAGCGTCCAATTGTTACTGGTGTGGTCAGTAAAACTAATGCAACAATATTTGCAACTGCAGTGGGAGTTCTTTCTCTGATCATGTTCTGGATTTTTACAACTCCTTTGGCAACTTTACTTTCACTCATTGCAATTGCATTTTATGTTTTGGTTTATACGATTGGCTTGAAGCGCCGTACATCTCAAAATATTGTCTGGGGCGGTGCCGCAGGTTGTATGCCGGTGTTTATTGGTTGGGCGGCTGTAACGAATTCACTTTCTATTCCGGCGGTTGCATTCTTTATGGTGATCTTCTTCTGGACGCCACCACATTTTTGGGCGCTAGCGATTAAATATAAAGAGGATTATGCAGCTGCTGGAATTCCGATGTTGCCAGTAGTAGCCACCAAGTCACGCGTTCACAAAGAGATGTGGTTCCATACAACTTTGATGATTGTATGTTCAGTTTGGCTAATTCTTTCTGCTGGATTACCGATATGGTCACTAGTTGTCACTGTGCTACTTGGATTAGTTTTTGCGAGAGAATTGATTGCGCTCAAAGTGGATTCACCAGATTACGGAAAAGTTGCGGGCAAGATTTTCCAGTGGTCAATTACTTATTTAAGCTTGTTATCTTTAGTTCTTGTTATTGCTCAATTAAGCGCTTGAGTTAAATCCTTAATCAAGTCGCTCGAATGTTCTAAACCAATTGATAAGCGCATTACTGATTCAGTAATACCCATCTCAGCCTGAACTTCAGGCGCTAAGCGACGATGTGTGGTTGAAGCGGGGTGGGTGATCAGGGATTTGCTGTCACCTAAATTGTTTGAAATATCTATGACCCGCAGCTTATTCATAAAGGCAAATACAGCCTTTTGGTTACCGGCAAATTCAATTCCAATTGTTGTTCCGCCACCCGACATTTGCTTCTTGGCCAATTCATATTCAGGATGAGATTTAAGTCCAGGGAAACGAACAGATTTAATTTCTTTTCTAGTTTCAAGGAACTCGGCAACAGTTTGAGCATTTTCTGTCATGCGTTGTACGCGCATCTCCATTGTTTCCAAAGATTTCACGAGTACCCACGCATTAAAAGCACTCAATGCTGGTCCAGTGTGACGCACAAAGGGCAATAGTTTTTCAAATATATATTCACGAGATCCAAGTAGTGCACCTGCAAGAACACGTCCTTGCCCATCAATGTGTTTTGTGGCTGAATACATAACTACGTCGGCGCCAAGTTGAAGTGGTCTTTGCAAGATAGGGGAGGCCATTACGTTATCAACGATTACGGTTGCGCCAACATTATGTGCAAGATCGCTGACCATTTGAATATCTACAATTTCAAGAAGTGGATTACTTGGTGTTTCAATGAATACGGCTTTAGTCGGCTTACTTAAAGCTTTAGCCCAAGCCGCGGGATCGTTACCCTTAACTAATTCAAAAGTTACGCCCCATTTAGGTAGGAATTCAGTTATAACAACGTGGCAGGACGAAAACATTGCAGCTGATGCAACTACATGATCGCCTTGCTCAACTAAACAAGCAAGTGATGCAAACATTGCTGACATACCTGAACCTGTTGCTACACAGAAATCTGCACCTTCGATTGCAGCTAAACGTTGCTCAAACATTGCAATAGTTGGATTATGGAATCGGCTATAAAGAAAATGATCGGTTTCCTCAGCAAATGAATCAAAAGCCTCGTCAGCCGAGGAATAAGTGAAACCGCTATTTAAATAGAGTGCTTCAGAAGTTTCACCAAAACCTGAACGAGCAAGACCAGTGCGCACAGAATGTGTTTGCGGATGAAGTTCCCAGGAAGGATCAGGGCGCTCATTAATCGGGCGGTAGCCCCAAGGTCGTGTACTCACGGGCTAATTGTGGCAGAGTATGGGCTATGTCCAACACCGCAATTTCAGTTACAGATTTGAGTAAGCGATACGGCGAACAAGTAGCGGTATCTCATGCCACCTTTGAAGTCCCACTCGGCACGATTTGCGGATTTGTTGGCCCTAATGGTTCAGGTAAAACCACCACAATGCGCATGCTGCTGGGTCTCATTTCGCCAACTGGCGGCACGGGTGAAATTTTGGGTGAATCAATTAAGCATCCTGAAAAATATCTGCCTCGCGTTGGCGCGATGATCGAAGGTCCAGCTTTCTATCCAGCCTTAAGCGGAAAAGAAAATCTAAATGTCTTAGCAACTCTTGGTGGATTTCCTTTAGATCGCGTACAAGGCTTGCTCGAACAAGTGGGCCTTGGTGATCGCGGCAAATCAAAATTTAAAACTTATTCATTAGGAATGAAGCAGCGCTTAGGAATTGCTGCGGCGTTGTTACCTAATCCAAAGTTGTTGATGCTGGATGAACCAACAAATGGCTTAGATCCCGAAGGAATTCAAGAAGTTCGGGCATTGCTTCGTTCTTTAGCAAACGATGGAACCTCAGTTTTTGTTTCTTCTCACCTTTTGTCAGAGTTAGAATTAATCAGCGATTATTTAGTGATGTTGCGCAAAGGTGAAGTCGTCTTTACGGGAAAAATGAGCGATTTAATGCTCAGCCAGCAGCCCGTAATTATTGCTAAGAGCATTAATGAAAGCGATCTAGTAAAACTTCTAGCAATTGCCGAACAAGCAGGTCATGCCGCAACCATTCGCGATGGAGCGGTCCATGTTCAAGGTCCCGCCGACTGGGCGCAAAACTTTAATCGTGCAGCTTTTGACGCTGGAATAACTCTTTCACAACTGACTCCGCAACTGCCTAACCTTGAAGAAACTTTCTTTGAAATGACAGGTGGCAAATAATGTGGAATGTAGCTTTTGCCGAACTTCGCAAACTTCGTCGCCCTTCTTTATTTTTCGGAACCATGGGCGCGGTCGTATT
The DNA here is from genome assembly GCA_903918325.1 of uncultured Actinomycetes bacterium. Classification (GTDB taxonomy): domain Bacteria; phylum Actinomycetota; class Actinomycetes; order Nanopelagicales; family Nanopelagicaceae; genus Planktophila. Next base: position 1,596 of record CAIXDY010000142.1, on the reverse strand, counting down.
TTTCTCAGCTCTCTTTTCAGCACTCTTATTTCTACTTATTGATTCACCGCAAGGAAACTCAGATAGAGGCCGAATGGTTGGTCGCCCAATTCTTAGTCTTGCCACCGGAGGAGTCCAAGGTTTTAGCAGCGTCGGAGGCTTTTTAGGAATTATTGCGCTCTGTGTTTTTGCCGCACAAACTGCGCAGGAATATACATATGGAACTTTGCGAAACTTATTAGTACGCCAACCCGGTCGCCTTCGTATCCTGCTCGGCAAACTCATTGCAATGAAGATTTTTGCATTAGTAATGATTGTTTTATCAGCCGTGGTCAGTATTTCTACTTCGGTAATATTAGCTCCAGGGGCTAAAGTTCCTACCGATTTATGGTTTAACGCCGATGGCCGTCACGCAATATTTACTACTTTTATCAACGTAATAATCTCAGTAATCGGTTTTGGAATAATTGGAATGGTGCTTGGCTTATTACTCCGATCCCCAATAAGTGCAATCTCATTAGGCGTTTTATGGCTATTAATAGTTGAAAACTTGCTCATCGCTGTAAAGAGTTCTTTGCAAAGCTGGTTACCAGGGGCGCAGTTATCGGCAATCGCAACCGGTGCAGAATCAGCGAGAAATGTTGCTGGAGTTACTTACACACACGCACTAGTTGTTGGTGGTATTTATGTAGCAATTGGTGCAGCAGTTGCCTCATTCCTATTTGTCCGCCGTGATGTAGCTAATTAGAGACACCCTCACTAAACACAAGAATTTCCAAGGGACAGCATTTATTCTTAAGACCTTCTCCCGGAGGTCTACTGTTGAAAAAATACCGAGCAATATCTCTTGCTCTCGCAATTGGTCTGACGCTCACTGCAGCGCCAGGTTTTGCAGCGACCCCCAAGCCAACACTGGCTGAGATTGCAGCGGCTAAAAAAGTTGAAGCAGCTAAGAAAAAAGCTGCCGACGCGCAAGCCGCAAAGTTAGCCGCTGCGAATCAAACTCTTCGCGCACTAACAGGTAGAGCTAATGCAGCTACTGCTCTTTATGTGAAAGCTCAAAATGAATTAGCTGTAGCAACTGCTGCAGCAAAAGCTGCCGCGCAATACGCGTTAGAAACCGCGGCAGCGGTTGCCGAAGCCCATCGAGTTATTGGACGTCTTGCAGCAAATGCTTACATTATGGGCGGAAGTTTGACCGACATTCAACCGTTACTAAGTGCAAATGGTCCTCAAGAATTAATGGATCAACTCAGTACTTTAAGTTCGCTCGGAAATAAAAACACGGTTGCTCTAGAACGTTTCAAAGCTGCAGAGGTAGTTGCACGTGCAGCTAAAGCTGCTGCTGATGATGCCAAAGTTGCTCAGCAAAAAGCTACCGATAAAGTTGCAGTGGCAAAAAAAGCAGCCGATGATGCTAAGGCTGCACAAGCAGTCGAAGTTGCCAAACTTCAAAAAGTTCAAGATCAACTCATGAAGGAATTACTGAGTGCACAAAAAATAAGAACTACTTTAGAACAACAGCGCCAGTTAGCGTTATTAGAAGAAAATAATGCAACGACTGCAACGAATACTCCTGGACAGAAAAGTATTTGGCCAGATAAAGGTTTCAAGGGC
>CAIXDY010000141.1 GCA_903918325.1 uncultured Actinomycetes bacterium | reverse complement strand
TAATTATTTTATCTTTTGCTGGGCAAGATTCTATTCCGCTGTATAAAGAGCTATGGCGCATGCTGAACAGATTTGCGTGGATGTGGTTTGCGTTGGCGGCTTTTATTTTAATGATTATGGCTGGTGTGACTTCCTATAAAAAAGCACGGGCAAAGATGAGTTATGAAACCTGGTGGATCATCCACGTTTATACATACATTGCAATTGCGGCATCGTTTATGCACCAAGTTGTTAATGGCCAGATGTTTATTGGTCATCCGCTCAACCGTGCCTACTGGACGGCGTTGTATGTATTGATGGCATTTTCAATTGTGTATTGGCGCTTTGGTGTGCCATTGATTCGTTCAATGAAAATTAATTTGCGTGTAGAAAAAGTTGTTGTAGAAGGTCCGGGAGTTATCTCGGTGATTATGAAGGGCCGCAACTTGCAGAAGTTAGGCGCACAAGGCGGACAGTTCTTTGGGTGGCGCTTTTTAGCTCGCGGACATTTCTTAATGTCACATCCTTATTCATTATCGGCTGCCCCAACCGATCACTTAATGCGCATTACCGTTAAAGATTTAGGTGATCACTCACGTTCATTGGCATTCATGAAACCAGGCACACGCGTATTTGTAGAAGGCCCTTATGGTGCATTTACTGCTGGGCGATCAACGCGGCCACATGTGGTTTTAGTGGGCGGCGGCGTAGGAATTACGCCTATTAGAGCCATTATGGAAGAGCTCAATGGCGGCGTGCAGATGGATGTAATTTTTAGAGCATCGAAAGAAGAGGATTTAGTTCTCAAAGAAGAGTTGGATTACTTAGCTTTTAATAGCGGTGGATCAATTCGAATTCATTATTTAGTGGGGCCGCGTAAAAACCACCCTATGGATGCCAGAGCGTTGCGCCGATTAGTGCCACAGTTTGCCGATAGCGATGTATATATCTGTGGGCCAGAGCCATTAGTTAGCGCAGTGCGCGGGGCATTTGAGGCCGTGGGTGGGCCAAAGAATCGTTTCCATGATGAGGCTTTTGCCTTCCACCGCGAATAAATCCGCAGGGGCGTATGGGTGAGCGTTAAGCAAGTTCTCAGCCTGATGTAGTTAAGTACGGGTATTAGTTAAAGCAAGTCCAACGAGAGGTAGTACAGATGAAACGGGCATTGTTAATTGCAGGAGGCACATTAGGTGGCCTCGGTGCAGTTATGGCTATTACGCCGCCGCAGTTATCTGCAACTAACTCTCTTGGTATGGCTGGTGCCGGTGCCATTGGTGCAACCACTTCTACTCCAGCAGCAACTGCTTCTTCGACTCCAGCAGCTGCAACTACGCAAGCTGCCAGCCCTAGTGCAACGGCAACTTCTAAAGCAGTTGTAACTAAGAAAAAGAAAACAACGGCGTCAAAGAGTGCGACCCCAAGTGCAAGTGCTACACCAACACAAAGTGCAACAGCCAGTGCAACTCCAACACCAACACAAAGTGCAACAGCCAGTGCAACTCCAACACCAACTAAAACAACGGCAGCACCAGTTGTCACTAAGGCCGCGGCAAGTTCAGCAAGTGGAACTTTTGTTGGTCCATCAGTTTTTGTTAATTACGGAAATGTGCAAGTAGAAATTACTGTCAGCAATGGCAAAATCACTGATGCTAAAGCGTTGCAATCACCTAATGGGCGCAGTCAACGTTGGTCAGATATGGCGCTGCCACAACTGCGTCAACAGACCTTGTCGGCAAATGGCGATCAAATTCAAGGCGCATCTGGGGCTTCCTATACCTCGTATGGTTGGTATAAATCTTTGCAAGGGGCCATGGCTAAAGCCGGTTTACCTACTCACTAAGTAGGCTCGCACAATGAATCACGTGCGGTTGCAGTTTCCTGTGTGGGGAACGATTGTGGATGTGGATATCGCATCTAGCGTTGTCAGTGAAGCTGCGTTGAATGCAGCAATGCAAACCGTGATTGATTTTTGTAACGG
>CAIXDY010000140.1 GCA_903918325.1 uncultured Actinomycetes bacterium | reverse complement strand
GCTCATTAATAGCGTGCTCTGGGTGGGGCATAAGCCCCACAACATTTCCACGTGCATTTGAAATACCGGCAATTAAGTTGCGTGAGCCGTTGGGGTTTTGACCCACATAGCGTGCAATAACGCGACCTTCACCCTCTAACTGAGCCAACGTGTTGTCATCGCATTGAAAAGAACCTTCACCATTTTTAAGTGGAATAACTATTTTCTCGCCGGATTCATAAGAAGAAGTCCATGTGGTCGTGTTATTTACAATTTCAATTTCTTGATCACGGCACAGAAAATGCAGATCCGAGTTACGTGTCAAAGCTCCAGGCAATAAATGCGATTCGCATAAAACTTGGAAACCATTGCAGATTCCCAAAACTGGCATTCCTTTACCTGCTTGCTCGATAACTAAATTCATTACTGGTGCGAATCGAGAAATTGCACCGCACCGCAAATAATCTCCATAAGAAAATCCACCCGGCAAAATAACAGCGTCAACGCTTTTTAAATCTGCATCTGCGTGCCAAAGAGCTACCGCTTCTGCGCCACCCGCAACAACAGCTCTGGCTGCATCGCGATCATCCAGAGTTCCTGGAAAAGTTATAACTCCAACGCGCATTACTTTTCAACTCTCACGACATAGTTTTCAATAACTGGATTAGAAAGTAAAACTTCGGCGGCTTTTTCTACTTCGGCTAACTGCGCGGCCGATGGCTCGCCTTCAACTTCAATTTCAAATCGCTTTCCTTGACGAACTGACTTAGCAAAAGTAAATCCAAGTCGAGGTAGCGCTGAAGCAACTGCGTTTCCTTGAGGATCGAGAATCTCTGGTTTCAACATCACATCAACCACGATTTTTGCCATAGCCATATTCTCCCTTGATTAGAACTTGCTGCCAGTTATACGGAAAAACGCTTCTTCATATCGAGCTGCAGTCTTATCGACGATTTCTGCTGGTAGTTGCGGTGGTGGGCTATTTCTATCCCATCCACTGGCTACTAGGTAATCACGCAAAAACAGCTTATCAAATGAGGGTTGCACTCCCCCAGGCACCCATGTGGATTGATCCCAAAACCTTGAAGAATCAGGGGTTAGGGCTTCATCGCCCAAGACAATCTCGCCACTGGCATTTCTGCCGAACTCAAACTTTGTATCAGCCAAAATAATTCCGCGGCTGTGTGCAAACTCTGCCGCTGTTTCATACAGTTTTAAAGTTAAAGCACGCAACTCTTGGGCATCATCATTGCCGACAATCGCCGAAGCTTTTTCAAAATTAATATTTATATCGTGGTCACCAATATCAGCTTTAGTTGCGGGGGTAAAAATACTCCGAGGCAGTTGGGAGCCATCTAGCAATCCGGTCGGCAAAAGATTGCCGCAGACTTCACTATTTTCTTTGTACTCGCTCCAACCACTTCCCGTTAAATAACCACGAGCAACACATTCAATTGCAAACATTTCGAGTGGTTGAACAATTATCGCGCGATCTTCAACTATTTCTGGAACATCGGTTGAAATAATGTGGTTAGGAACAATATCGGCAAGCAAATCAAACCAAAATAATGAAAGTTGCGTGAGTACTTCGCCTTTACCTGGAATTTCTGTTGGCATTACCCAGTCGTAAGCAGAAATACGATCTGAAGCAACAAGTAAAATATTACCTAAATCATTTGTGTAGAGGTCGCGAACTTTTCCGGTGCGCAGGTGAGTCCACCCAGGTATCGCAGGCGCTGGCGGTGGGCCAGCTAAGCCAAAGCCGCTCACCGAATAGAGCCGGGTTTGTACTGCACTGCGGCAGGGTGCGCGGAAGTAATCGCCTCAATGCGATCAACAACTCGTGCAACTTGTTGGCGAGCTTCGCCAGTAAATTCAAGTGGGCTACTTATTAACTCATCTAATGCTTTTCTATCAAGTGGCAAGCGATCATCTTCTGCAAGTGCATCTAGTAATGTGTTGCGATTACCTTCACGCATTGCTAAAGCTGCTTTAACGGCATGCTCTTTTATGACTTCATGAGCGACTTCGCGTCCAATGCCAGCTTTAACTGCCGCCATCAAAATCTTTGTGGTCGCTAAGAACGGTAAATAACGCTCTAATTCAGCGGCGATTACGGCGGGAAATGCACCAAATTCATCTAGAACGGTCAGCATGGTTTCTAATAAGCCATCAATTGCGTAAAAGGCATCAGGCAGAGCAACGCGACGAACAACGCTGCATGAAACATCGCCTTCATTCCATTGGTCACCAGCAAGTTCGCCGACCATGGATGCATAACCACGCAAAATAACCGTTAAACCATTTACTCGTTCGCATGAGCGCGTATTCATTTTGTGTGGCATTGCACTACTGCCAACTTGGCCAGCTTTAAAACCTTCAGTAACGAGTTCAGCGCCAGCCATTAATCGAATTGAAGTGGCAAGGGATGATGGTGATGCGGCTAATTGCACCAATGTTGTGACAACATCGTAATCAAAAGAACGTGGATAAATTTGACCCGTTGAGTCTAAGACGTGATCAAAACCAAGTTCCTTAGCAATTGAACTTTCAAGTTGGCCATGTACAGTTGCAGAGCCGAGCAAATCAATTGAATCTTGCGCAGTTCCAACTGGACCTTTAATTCCACGCATTGGATATCGCTCCTGTAGAGCAACAAGACGTTCGTAAGCAAAAAGTAATTCTTCTGCCGCTGAAGCAAAACGCTTTCCTAGTGTTGTAATTTGTGCAGGAACATTATGTGAACGACCCGCAATAGGTTGATCGGCATATTGCGTTGCGCGTTCGGCAAGACGAGCTAATAAAGTTACGGTTTTATCGTGAACGACATTTAAGCCATTACGAATTTGTAGGGCTTCAATATTTTCAGTTAGATCACGGCTAGTCATACCCGCATGAATTGCTTCGTGCCCAGCTAGAGCATTGAACTCTTCGATACGAGCTTTAACATCATGTCGAGTTTGCTTTTCACGAGCATCAATTGATGCAAGATCCACTTTTGTAATTACCTTTTCGTAGTCTGTAATTACATCCTTGTTAATTGCATGGCCAAGGGTTGATTGGGCACGCATAACGGCGATCCAGAGCTTACGTTCAGCGATTATTTTCGCTTCAGGCGCGAAGATTTCACGCATTGCAGCTGATGCATATCGGTTAGCTAGCAGGCTCACGTTGGAATTATCCTTCATTTAATTGCCCTTCTCTGCCACCGACGCATTGAGCGCGATGTCGCTGCGATAAAAGGATCCATCAAGTGAGATATGGCTGATAGCTCGATAAGCCCGATCCCTGGCTTCGGTTAAATCACTTCCGATACCGGTAACAGTTAATACGCGACCACCCGTTGCTACTAAAGCATTTTCATTCCGAGAAGTTCCAGCATGAAAAATTGAAACTCGCTCAATTGAAGGCAGTTCGCCAATTACGCCACCGGATTTGGGCGCGCTTGGATAGCCCTCAGCAGCTAAAACAACAGTCACCGCCGTTTCATTACTCCACTCTAGTTTTGTGCCTTCTAAATTTCGTGTAGCTGCTTTATACAACAAACCCGCTAATGGAGTTTTAAGAAGTGGAATTAATACTTGAGTTTCTGGATCACCAAAGCGCGCATTAAATTCAATGACTCGAGTTCCATGATTAGTAAGAGCAAGACCGGCATATAACAAACCAACAAAAGGAGTTCCGCGCGCTGCCATCTCGATAATCATTGGAGCCAGAATTTTTGTGTACGTATCTTCAATGATGTCTGATGGTGCCCAAGGCAACGGTGAATATGCACCCATACCACCAGTATTGGGACCAGAATCATTATCGTACGCGCGCTTAAAATCCTGCGCAGGTTGCATTGCAATAATAGTTTTGCCATCACTAATTCCAAAAAGTGAAACTTCAGGTCCATCCAAAAACTCTTCAATCACAACTCGTTTACAAGCAAGTGCGTGATCTAAAGCTTCTTGACGATCGCGCGTAACAACCACACCTTTACCTGCAGCTAACCCATCATCTTTAACAACGTATGGCGCACCAAAAGCATCAAGGGCTTTTTCCATTTCTTCTTGCGTTGTGCAGGTAAAACTATGCGCAGTAGGTACACCAGCATCAGCCATGACTTCTTTGGCAAAGTTTTTTGAACCTTCTAGTTGAGCCGCAGCTTTTGAAGGACCAAAAACTGCGATTCCGGCAGCGCGAAGTAAGTCAGCAACACCATTTACAAGTGGAACTTCTGGGCCGACAACGACTAATTCGACATCAAGTTGTAGTGCTAGATCAACGATTGCTGAGTTGTCTTTAATATCCAAAGGATGGCATTGTGCAAACTCAGCGATTCCAGGATTTCCAGGTGCGACGTGAAGTTCAGTGCATTCGGGATCTGCGTGTAGTCCTAGTCCTAAGGCGTGTTCACGACCGCCACTTCCGACTAGGAGGATTTTCATTTGTTAGATGAAATCCTTTACGACAATTGTTTCGTCGCGCCCGGGTCCGACTCCGATTGCACTCATTGGTGCGCCGGAAATCTTTTCCAAAAATGCGATGTAATCCTGAGCCGCTTGAGGCAGATCACTCAACTTACGTGCACCCGTAATATCTTCTTTCCAGCCAGGCATATATTCATAAATTGGCTTTGCATGGTGAAAATCAGATTGTGAGGAAGGAAGTTCTTCAACGCGCTTGCCATCGATTTCATAAGCGACACACACTGGAATTTTTTCCCACCCAGTAAGGACGTCTAATTTAGTTAAGAAGAAATCAGTTAAGCCATTTACTCGCACCGCATAACGCGCGATTGGTGCATCGAACCAACCACAACGACGTGCACGCCCAGTTGTTACACCGATTTCGCCACCGATACGTCGCAAAGCTTCGCCATCTTCATCAAAGAGTTCAGTTGGAAATGGTCCGCTACCAACTCGGGTTGTATACGCCTTAATAATTCCAATAACACGGTCAATTTTAGTTGGTCCGATTCCAGAACCAGTACATGCACCGCCAGCAGTTGGATTACTTGAAGTCACAAATGGATACGTTCCATGGTCCACATCGAGCAAAGTGCCTTGAGAACCCTCTAGAAGCACGCGTTTTCCAGCCTTCAACGCTTCATTCAAAATCAATACGGTATCTGCAACGTATGGGCGCAGAATTTCGGCATACGCTAAATACTCAGTTAGAACTTCATCTACTTCAATATTTTTGCGGTTGAAAACTTTAATGAGAACTTGGTTCTTATCGCGCAAGGCGCTTTCAATCTTTTGTCGCAAAATTGATGGATCGAATAAATCTTGAACTCGAATACCAATGCGATTGATCTTGTCAGCATAAGCTGGACCAATTCCGCGGCCCGTTGTACCAATCTTTGATTTACCCAAGAAGCGCTCTGAAACTTTGTCGATTGTGCGGTGGTACGGAGTAATCAAATGCGCATTAGTTGAAATGAGAAGTTTGCTGCAATCGATTCCGCGTTCAGTTAAACCTTTGATTTCTTCAAGCAAGACACCTGGATCAATAACAACGCCATTGCCAATTACTGGAATTACATTTGGTGAAAGGATTCCTGACGGTAAAAGGTGCAGTGCATATTTTTGATCACCGATAACAACGGTGTGACCGGCATTGTTTCCACCTTGGTAGCGCACAACATAATCGACGCGATCTCCGAGTAAATCGGTAGCTTTACCTTTGCCTTCGTCGCCCCATTGAGCTCCGAGCAAGACAAGTGCTGGCATAGGTAAAGCCTCTCCGATTACGTAAAGTGAAATTACTTAAGTGATGAAGTTCCTGTTGAACGAAGATCTTCGCACGCATGTGTAACTCGAGCAGCCATGCCAGCTTCGGCGACTTTACCCCAAGCACGTGGATCGTACGCTTTCTTATTACCGACTTCACCATCGATCTTTAACACGCCATCGTAATTCTTGAACATGTGCTCAACTACTGGGCGAGTAAATGCATATTGAGTATCGGTGTCGATATTCATCTTAATTACGCCGTAATCAAGGGATTCGCGGATCTCTGAAAGTAGTGAACCAGAGCCGCCATGGAAAACTAAATCCATTGGCTTGCTGCCTGCAGGTAAACCTAGTTTCTTAGATACAGCCTCTTGCAAAGTTGCCAAGATTTTTGGTTGCAAAACAACGTTACCTGGCTTGTAAACACCGTGAACATTTCCAAATGTTGCAGCAACTAAGTAGCGCGCATGTGCATCAGTTCCAAGGGTTTCAATTGTCAATAGCGCATCTTCTGGAGTTGAGTACAACTTGGCATCATGCTTAGCTTCAACACCATCTTCTTCTCCACCGACAACACCAATTTCAATTTCGAGAATTGTCTTTGCCGCAACAGACATCGCTAACATTTCCTTAGCAACGCGCATGTTTTCTTTCATATCAACGGCTGAGCCATCCCACATATGTGAATTAAATAGTGGAGCTTTACCTGACTTAATACGATCGGCGCCAAAAGCCAGAAGTGGACGCATGAAGCCATCCAACTTTTCTGCTGGGCAGTGGTCAGTGTGAATTCCAATATTGACTTTGTAATTCTTAGCAACAATGTGTGCGAACTCGGCCAGCGCTACTGCGCCATCGACCATGTTCTTAACCGTTGAACCTGAAGCGTATTCAGCCCCGCCCCAAGAAAATTGAATAATTCCATCTGACTCTGCTTCGGCGAAACCACGAATAGCAGCAGTAATTGTTTGTGAAGAAGAAACGTTAATCGCTGGATATGCAAAGGCGCCTTTCTTAGCGCGATCCAACATATCGGCATAAATTTCAGGGGTTGCAATTGGCACTTTGACTCCTAGTAGCTTGGTGTAAATCTCTATAAGCGAGCGCTTCGTTGAGTCGTTTAGAGGCTTACGGCCAATCCTCTCACTTTGACGCGAATCTCACAAAAAGGCCACGAAAAAGCCCCTGGTTCGGGTGGGCCAGGGGCTTTTCGGGTCAATGCCTAGATGTAGGTTTTGAAGACGGCGCCGGCAAAGCGGAACAGCGCTGCGACTAACGTGGCATTGCCGAAGAACTTAAACATCAACAACATAATCGATGTGATTCCCATATGTCATACCCCCTTTCTCTTCGGCATTCTGGAGGCCGGACAACTATGAGAATTGCCTCTAATGAAACTCTGTTGATAAACCCGTAGGGAAGGTAATCTGCAGCGTTATGAGCCAAGAGCATGAGTCATTAGAAAACCTGTTGGCAGAAGATCGCCACTTTTCACCCAGCCCAGAGTTTGCTGCGCAAGCAAATGCACAACCTGATGAATATGCGCATGCACATAAAGATCGTCTGGCATTTTGGAGTGAACAAGCAGCATCTTTAGTGTGGGATAAGCCGTGGAGTAAAACTTTAGAGTGGGATGCTCCTTACGCTAAATGGTTTATTGGTGGAAAATTAAATGCATCGGTTAATGCCCTTGATCGCCATGTCACCGAAGGTCGTGGCAATCGTGTTGCTTTTCATTTTGAGGGTGAACCTGGCGATACGCGCACTATTACTTATGCCCAACTGCTAACTGAAGTGAAGAAAACCGCCAACGCTTTAATTGAATTAGGAATTAAATCTGGCGATCGCGTAGCTATTTATATGCCGATGATTCCTGAAGCGGCAATTGCAATGTTGGCTTGTGCGCGTATCGGCGCACCACACTCAGTAGTTTTCGGTGGTTTCTCGGCTGATGCGTTGTTGTCTCGCATTCAAGATGCTGATGCAAAATTAGTAATCACAGCCGATGGTGGATTTAGAAAAGGTGCAGCTTTTGCATTAAAGCCCGCAGTAGATGAAGCGCTTAAAGGAAAACATAATGTTGAAAAAGTTTTAGTAGTTCAGCGAACAAAACAAGAAACTGCTTGGACCGATCGTGATATCTGGTGGCATGATTTAGTTGGTCGCCAATCGGATGAACATGTTGCAGAAAGCTTTGATTCTGAGCATCCCTTATTCATTCTGTACACATCAGGCACAACGGCTAAACCAAAGGGAATTTTCCATACAACAGGCGGTTATTTAACGCAGGTCGCCTATACCCACAAAGTGGTCTTTGATATTAAGCCGGAAACCGATGTGTATTGGTGCACGGCCGATGTTGGTTGGGTTACTGGGCATTCATACATTGTTTATGGTCCACTCATTAACGGTGCTACACAAGTGATGTACGAAGGAACGCCTGATACTCCGCACAAAGGTCGCATTTTTGAACTTATCGAAAAATACGGCGTAACTATTTTGTATACCGCTCCAACATTAATCCGCACATGGATGAAGTGGGGAGATGAATTTCCTAATGCACATGATTTGAAATCACTGCGCTTATTAGGTTCCGTGGGCGAACCAATTAATCCTGAAGCATGGATGTGGTACCGCGAAGTTATTGGTGGAAACCGTTGTCCGATTGTAGATACATGGTGGCAAACTGAAACTGGTGCGATCATGATTTCTCCATTGCCTGGTGTTACTGCAACAAAACCTGGTTCGGCGATGCGACCAATTCCTGGAATTAGTGTGCAAGTTGTTGACGATAATGCCGTTCCAGTTGGTGATGGACATGGTGGGTATTTAATTCTTGATGAACCATGGCCATCGATGCTCCGTGGAATCTGGGGTGAAGACGAGCGTTACAAAGAAACGTACTGGTCACGTTTTAAAGGAATTTATTTCGCTGGTGACGGCGCAAAACTTGATGACGAGGGCTCTATTTGGTTACTAGGTCGCGTCGATGACGTGATGAATGTTTCCGGTCACCGCATTTCAACAACTGAAGTTGAGTCAGCACTGGTTTCACATGAATCTGTGGCTGAAGCTGCCGTTGTTGGTGCTGCCGATGCAATGACAGGTCAAGGGATTGTGGCTTTTGTAATCTTGCGCGGCGGTATGGAGCATGCCAATGGAGACGAGTTAAATATTCAGCTTCGAAATCACGTGACAAAAGAGATTGGCGCTATTGCAAGACCGCGACAGATTTTGATTGTTAACGAACTTCCTAAAACTCGAAGTGGCAAAATCATGCGTCGATTGCTCAAAGATGTCGCCGAAGACCGAGTTGTTGGCGATGCAACAACTTTGGCTGATCCCAATGTTATGAAGTTGATTTCCGAGGGCTTACAAAGCGCAAAATCTGAGGACTAAAGCTTCACTCCCAGATATTGTGAAGTGAGCGTTATTAATTCAATTTCGTTCTTCAGTACGCCTATGTGTTTATAGGCCACCTTGCCATCGGCAGAAATAAACCACGTCACAGGTACGCCCATTCCAAAATAAGCTCGAGAGCTTCCATTGGAATCATAAAGATTCGGCCACGTAATTCCATTGTTTTCTACAAAGCTTTGGCCAGCTTTAATTGATGCTTCTTCTACGTCAACTCCAACAAGTGCAACTTTGCCTTGGGCTTTTTTATAAAAAGAGCGCACAATAGGAATCTCCTGTTTGCAAGGTCCGCACCATGAACCCCATACATTAATAATGAGTGGGCCTTTGAGTGAATTAATTGCGGCACCCGTTGTTCCATCTAAACAATTTAATTCAATCGGATTACTAATCGGTGCAGATTCAATAGTTGAACATGAGACAACGTGCCCAGCGACCTTTGCTGCTGGTGATGAACAGCCGGCAAGCAGTAGCACAACTGCTGCAATCGCTAATTTCTTCATCGGAAATCCTTATCGGTTTTAACTAAAGATTTTGCTTTTTCGATATCCATTTCACCGATGCCAACACTTGGACATAATTTGGCGACCGGGCACGCACCGCAAGCTGGTTTACGTGAGTGACAAATTCGCCGACCGTGCCAAATCATTCGCTGAGACAAATTAGTCCACTCTTTCTGCGGAATTAACTCACCAACTATTCGTTCAACTTTTACTGGATCGGTTTCTTTAGTCCAACCAAAGCGCCGCGATAGTCGACCAAAGTGGGTATCAACAGTTATTCCAGGAATATCAAATGCATGACCGAGAACAACATTGGCAGTTTTGCGTCCTACCCCCGGCAAGGTTATTAACTCATCAAGCGTGCTCGGAACGGCTCCACCAAAGTCAGTTAATAGTTTGACGCCAATTCCCTTTATATGGCGGGCTTTTGCGTGATAAAAACCGGTTTGAAATACCAACGCTTCAAGTTCATTAATATCGGCTTGTGCATAGGCTTTTGCACTTTTATATTTTTTAAATAAGGCTGGCGTAACAGTGTTAACCCTCTTATCGGTGCACTGCGCGCTCAGAACCGTTGCGACAATTAGCTCAAGAGGATTCTTAAAATCTAATTCACAGCGAATATTCGGATATGTCTTGGTCAAGATCCGATACAGCGCCCGAGCTTCAGCGCGGGTTTCTTTATCGGCGGGCATGAGGCTAAAGTACTACCCGTGACCATAGATTTAGATGCAGTTAACCGAGCACCACTCTTTACCGCCCTCGATGAGGCCGCTGCGGCTTCACTCCGCGCGAAAATGGATATAGTTAAAATTTCCAAGGGCAGTGTTTTATTTGCCGAAGGCGCAGAAGGCGATCACTTATACGTAATTGTCGAAGGCAAGTTAAAGCTTGGTACCTCTAGCGGTGACGGTCGCGAAAATCTTCTTTCAATTCTTGGACCTGGCGAAATGTTTGGCGAACTCAGCCTCTTCGATCCAGGCCCACGTACATCAACTGCCACGGCAGTAACTGATGCAAAACTTTTAAGTCTTGGCCAAGAAAAACTTTTGCCATGGCTGCGTGAAAATCCAGATGTTTCGCTGCAATTATTAGCACGATTAGCTCAACGACTTCGCCGTACAAATGAAGCTGTTGGCGATTTAGTTTTCTCTGACGTTCCAGGTCGTGTTGCTAAAGCACTCATTGATCTTGGCGAACGCTTTGGAAAGAAAACTGACGAAGGTTTGTACGTACACCACGATTTAACGCAAGAAGAGTTAGCTCAACTTGTTGGTGCATCTCGCGAAACCGTGAACAAAGCCCTTGCAGACTTTGCTGGACGTGGTTGGTTAAAGCTCGATGGACGTGCCGTACTTATTACCGATTTTGATCGCTTGTCCAAGCGCGGTAAATAACTAGTCCGTAATTTCTACAGTTAATTCAATTTCAACTGGTGAATTTAATGGCAATTCTGCAATACCCACGGCACTACGTGCATGCTTTGCCCCGTCGCCCCAGATTGCTAAAAATAGCTCGCTAGCCCCATTAACAACTACTGGCGCATTGATGTAACCAGGAACTCCATTTACGTAACCAACTACTCGAACAATCTTTGTAATTTTGTTTACATCGGCAACGGTTTCAACGGCAGCTAGACAATTGAGTGCACAAATTTGTGCCAACTCTTTTGCACGCTCTGGAGTTAAATCGCCATCAACTTTTCCAGTACCAGCCATTTCGCCATTTACTAATGGAAGTTGTCCGGCAGTAAAAACAATATTTCCCGTACGGATCGCTGGAACATAAGCAGCAACGGGCTTTGCTGCAACGGGAAGTTCTAGACCTAGTTCTTTTAACTTTGCGCGAACATCTACTGTATTCATGCAATCGCTCTTTTCATGTAAGCAACTAACTGCTCGCCAGTTCCTGGTGCTGGAACAACTTGTACTAGTTCCCAACCATCTGAACCCCATGTATCCAAAATCTGCTTTGTTGCATGTGAAAGAAGTGGCACGGTTGCATATTCATATTTAGTCATTTATTTAACGCTGCTTTCACTAGGGCAGAAACAACGCCGCCATCGGCTTTGCCTGCAATCTTTGGTTTTACTGCACCCATTACTTTGCCCATATCGGCCGGTCCCGCAGCACCTGTTGCAGCAATTGCTTCAGCAATGATTGCGGCAATATCGGCTTCACTGAGTTGAGCTGGAAGGTAGTGAGCGATTACTTCGCCTTCACTCTTTTCTAAAGCAGCTTTGTCAGTACGGCCAGCAGCTTCGAAAGCCTCTGAAGCTTCACGGCGCTTTTTTGCTTCACGCGATAAAACAGTAATTACTTCATCATCACTGAGAACACGTGCTTCTTTACCTGCAACCTCTTCATTAGTAATTGCAGTTAACACCATGCGGATCGTGCCCGATGTAATTTCATTACGCCCACGAATAGCTTCGGTTAAATCCTTTTGCAGCG
>CAIXDY010000139.1 GCA_903918325.1 uncultured Actinomycetes bacterium | reverse complement strand
TTAGCTGGTCCACCACCCACCACCGGACCAGTTGGCAAAATATCAATTAAGACTTCGCCGCAGACCCAAATGCTCAAGGTAATTCGCCTTTGCGCGCTAAAAATTCAGTGATTACTTCAACGCCTAGTAAGTGATCTTGCACTTGTGGCAACCCACTAATTAATAAAATTCCTAAACAACCAAAACCTGAAACATTTAACGCTAAACCGCCGCCGTGAATTGCATGTGTTTCTTCAGGTAAACCTTTGACGGCATACCAATCAATTCCCTGTTCTTCAGCTAAAACTCTTTCATACATTGTTGAGTTACCTGTTGCTAAAACAACGCGGGCTTTGCGCGAAATCCATGAATCATTATCGGTAGTTGATCCCGGCAACGAAGCATGAAAAACGGTCCATTCTTTCAACCGTACTTCAACGGCAATTGGCAGCGCACGTTCAAAACCAAGATCTAATGCAATCTCGCCGATTTCAATTGCTTCTTTTTGCGATAACGACGGCAGCTCTAAGGTCTTGGCTTCTAGCGCCAACCCTGCACTTGTAAATCCACCCGTTGTTTCGACCACGCGCTAATTGTGCCTTAGAGTTCGGCCATGATCACTATCGCCGAAACCGACCTCGTAGTTCATCCGCTCTGCCTTGGCAGCAACATCTTTGGTAGCAATACCGATGAGGCCCAGTCCCACGCAGTCATGGATGCCTACTTTGGCCATGGCGGCAATTTCATCGATACCGCCGATATGTATAACCAGTGGGTAGAAGGCCATGTTGGCGGTGAATCCGAAACGATTATTGGTTCATGGATGAACGCCCGCGGCAATCGCGATGCAATGGTTATCGCTACAAAAGTTTCCAAAATGGATCGCCGCCCAGGTCTATCGGCTAAAAATATTTTTGCGGCCTGCGAAGAATCGCTCAACCGTTTGCAAACCGACTACATCGATCTGTATTACAGCCACGACGATGACTTAACGGTTTCACTCGAAGAAACTCTTGGCGCATACGCCCAATTAATTGCTGAAGGAAAAGTTCGCTATATCGCGGCCTCTAACTTCACACCTGCTCGTTTGCGCGAATCTATTAAATTTAGCGAAGACAATAGTGTGCCGGCCTATGTTGCCGTTCAAGATTTATATAACTTAGTTGATCGCACTAAGTACGAAGGTGAAATGTCACAAGCAGTTGCCGACCTGGGTATTACTAATATTCCTTTTTATGGAATTGCTCGCGGTTTCTTAACTGGCAAATATCGCGCCGGAGTTACCGAAGTAGATTCAAAGCGCGCCGCAGGTGCCCGCGAATATGCCAGCGACAAAAACTTTGCCGTTCTTGCAGTCATGGATGAAGTAGCTAAAGCCCACAACGCTTCATTAGCGGCAATTGCTTTGGCGTGGCTACGCGCTCAACCTACGGTCAGTGTTCCGATTGCATCCGCGCGTACAGTGGAACAAGTTCACGAGATTATTCAAATCGTTGATTTAACCCATGATGAAGTGGAAAAACTTAACGCTGTTTCAGCTTAATCAGTTGCGGGTATGCGCCAGAACCACATAAAAGCGCTTAACCAATACATCAACGTAAATACCAATACCGGTGTTCCTATCGCTGTACTCCATTTATAAACCACTAAAGCTAAGCCAACAAAGCTGGCCTGCATGCTCCACAAGCAATATGCCGCGCCTGGCTTGCTCATTCCATTTCGCATTAAGCGGTGCGACAAATGATCTTTGCCGCCAGTAAATGGAGAAATTCCACGGTGGATGCGCGAAAACACCACGATGCACGTATCCAAAATTGGCACGGCCAGCAACGTTGGTAACAGTGCAACTGAATTCCATTTGGGATGGATTCCTGGATTAAGTCGAATAGTTAAAACACCGACAAGCACACCAAGAAATAGTGCGCCCGCATCGCCCATATAAATCTTGGCTGGGGATTTATTCCACAATAAAAACCCAGCTGTTGCACCGCAAGTAACTACTGCTAGCGCAGTTACTAACTCTTGACCTTGGTTAGAGGCAATAAGTGCAATTCCAAAAGTTGAAATCGCAACTGCACCTGCCGCTCCGCCATCTAAATTGTCAAAGAAGTTAATGGAGTTACAGATTCCTACGATCCAAAAAACACTAATCAAGAAATCTAAAGCTGGGTTTCCCAATGGTGAACCAATAATATTTTGATTAATTAAAAATATTGCAACCACAATTCCTACCGCAGTTTGGACAATTAATCGTGGCAATGGTTCTAAACCTTTAAGGTCATCTATCAAACCCATGATGCCCAATAAAATCGCTGGAGCTAATGCGTATGTAACCAAAGGGAAAGTTGTAGTCGTGTGATCTGAATATAGAACTGCGGCAAAAGAAATGATGGTCACTGCAAGAGCAATCGCAACGCCGCCTAAATATGGAACCGGTTCTTTTTGGGTTTTACGGGCCAGATTAGGTAAATCCATCGCTCCGATATACATGGCTAACTTTCGAATGGGAGCGGTTAATAAACCAGAAAGTGCAAAAGCGGCCAGACCCAAAAGAATGAATTGGCTGGAGGTAATGCTCACAGAGTGAGTATATGGCGGGCTTTAGCCCTTTAAGCGAGAGGCCATGGTTGCCGCGACTTTGAGCCACTTGGCAACCTGGGCGTCAGTAAATCCATCGGCGTTCATCACGTATAGGCCAGTAAACATATCGCCATTGAATTGATAAAAACCCAGCAACGTTCTGGCCGTAGCACCTGAACCAATTACTGCATGTACAAATACGCGATCACCTTCGGCAACAACACCTGAAGGAATATTTTTAATAGTTTTAAATTCATATGAATTAAGCGCGCCGGTTGAATCTGTATAGCCCTTATTTGTTTGGCACAGCGCTAAAGCCGCAGCTAATTCTTTTTGTGCACCACGTGCTGCCGCAGCCGATGAATAGCGCACAACTTCAGTGGATAAGAATGAGAAAGTGCTGCCAACTTTTGTGGCCGTTACTTGCCGACGATCCACACGATTAGTTTCAGAAGCAAAGGTGCCATTACATAAATCAAGTGATGGGTCGAGCAAAGTTGTTCCATTAGCCATAGGCAAGACTGTCCACTCTTGGCCAAAGTCACTAGCTCTAAAACCTAATTTTGCTAGCGCCACTTGTTTTGCATCAGTTAGTGATAGATCACTTATTGCTGGTGCGCGATCTAAATCTTTGAGTGTTCCAAGAGTTGAGGTAAAAGCGTTCAAACCAATAAAGACAAAGTTAGATCCGCTTATTCGCACTACTTTTTTAGTTGTACCGGCGTCGATACTTGCACCTACGCGCAGTTTGGCTACTTTGCTATCGGCAATTGTTGCCACGGTTTTGTTAGCAATTGCAACGGTTGCGCCGCCGCTGCCAACTAAGACATCGCTTTTACCTGAAGTGGTTAAAGAAATTGTGCATTTACCCACGCACTTAATTGCACCGCCGCCATAACTAGCCGGAGCTGCGCTCCACGTTCCAGTTCTAGAACTCTTATCGGGCAGCGTTAATGAGCTAGTAATACTGAGATTGCCAGTGGTGCCATTGCCCAAGCAATCAAATACTTGCGCAGTTCCAGCCACGGTTGCACCCGAGTTAATCTTTATAACCGGTGCGTTCTTAACTGTTGAGCTTTGCAGCATTAATCCATCTTCATCAACAATATTTACTTGGCACACTCCACTGCCAGCATCGGTTGCACCCTTCCAAGCATATGAAAGTTCGTTGCCACTGACTCCAGCTAAAACAAAATCATTAGTCACAACTGGATGGCCGCGATCAATGACAACATTCATCGGCTTAGTCCACGCGCTCTTGTTGCCCAAAACATCTATAGCTCGCAGAGAAAAACTATAAGAGCCTTCAGGCAGATCGCGTATATAAACCGTCTTGGGTGGAATGAATGGATTTAAATATGTTGGCAACCAACCATCAATATCTGAAGGTTTAATACTTTGAATTGCGCCGTTAATTTGTGCTTCAAAACCAACAATGGCGGCATCTGGGCTGTCATACCCTGATTGCAAAATTGCCATGCTGGGTGAATTCCATTGTTCTACTGGAATGACTGGGGGTACGGGAGTTTCGCTAGTGAGCGGTTTTTTCTTAATTGTTACAACTGCGCCAGTTTCGGTAGCCACGGCGTTAAAAGAAACATTTCCTGAATATGTAGTTGCGGTTAACCCAGTCATGGATCCGCCCACTATGCGTGAATCTTTATAGACATACGTATCCAAATTGAGCATCCAGACATCGGTGCTTAACACTGCAGTGAAATCTGAAGCGGTCATATCTTCAGGATTGGGCGAAACGATAGATGCTACGGGGGGTGGATCGATGCGATAAATGGCTAAACCTGGCTTGTATGAAGCGCCATCGGTCTTGCGGCGATATTCAATCCAATACGCCGCTTTTCCATCGCGCACATAAATAGCTTTAATTCCATTAGCAAAATCACTCGGCGCTAAATTAACAACTTCGGATTGCCAGACTTGTTTAATTTGTGAATCATCGATTAAACCCATACGCCATTGGTGATACGTGTTGAGTGGGGACGTTGTATCAACATTTCCCATGACATCGATACTTCCGCCATATTCAACGGCTTTGCAGGTATCAGACC
>CAIXDY010000138.1 GCA_903918325.1 uncultured Actinomycetes bacterium | reverse complement strand
ATTCATACCCACGAAGGTGGCGCGCACGAAGAAGGTTTTAGAACGGCGTTAACTTCGGTAGTTAATAAGTTTGGCGAAGAACAGGGTTTCATTCGCAAAAAGGAAGATCGCTTAACAGGCGATGATGTTCGCGAAGGTTTAACTGCGATCGTCTCATTAAAATTAGCCGACCCACAGTTTGAAGGCCAGACAAAAACAAAACTTGGAAACACGTCAGCAAAAACTTTCACACAAAAAGTTGTCAACGAAGAACTAACTACGTGGTTCGAACAAAATCCAGCTGAAGGTAAAGAGATTGTGCGCAAAAGCATTGATGCCGCCGCCGCTCGTGTAGCTGCACGCAAAGCCCGCGACTTAAGCCGTAATCGCAAAGGTTTACTTGAAGGCCGCGGGATGCCAGGAAAGCTAGCGGATTGCCAATGGACCGATCCAGCAAAATGTGAGCTTTATATTGTCGAAGGTGATTCAGCGGGCGGTTCCACTAAAGGTGGACGCGATTCACGTAACCAAGCCGTACTTCCAATCCGTGGAAAAATTTTGAATGTTGAAAAAGCACGCATTGATCGCGTTCTGCAAAACAATGAAGTTCAAGCGCTGATAACTGCACTCGGTACTGGTGTTCACGATGATTTTGACATTGAAAAACTTCGTTACCACAAAATTATTTTGATGGCAGATGCCGATGTTGATGGTCAACACATTCGCACACTCCTTCTCACTTTACTTTTCCGTTTCATGCGCCCATTGATTGAAAACGGTTTTGTTTATTTTGCTCAGCCACCTTTGTATAAATTGAAGTGGGGCGGAAAAGAGCCAGTTGAATATGCATTTAGCGATCGCGAACGCGATGGCATGATTGAAATCGGTTTAGCTGCCGGTAAGCGTTTACCAAAAGATGATGGAATTCAGCGCTTCAAAGGTTTAGGTGAAATGCCCGCTAAAGAATTATGGGATACAACCATGGATCCAGAGCACCGCGTATTAATTCGCGTGACGTTAGATGATGCTGCAGCCGCTGATGATTTGTTCTCAGTGCTAATGGGTGAAGATGTAGAAAAGCGCCGCGCATTTATTCAACGCAATGCCAAAGACGTAAGGTTCTTGGATATCTAATGAATGAATTAAATCCAAATAACCTAGAGTCTTTCGACAAGATCGAGACCGTTGATCTTCAAGTCGAAATGGCACGTTCATATCTTGACTATGCGATGTCAGTTATTGTCGGCCGCGCACTTCCAGATATTCGTGATGGATTAAAACCAGTTCATCGCCGCGTTTTATATGCAATGTACGACGCGGGTTATCGCCCAGATAAGGGTTATTACAAATCTTCACGTATCGTCGGTGATGTCATGGGTAATTACCACCCACACGGTGACACAGCTATTTATGACTCAGTAGTTCGCTTAGCCCAGCACTGGTCTTTGCGTTATTTACTCATCGACGGCAATGGAAACTTCGGTTCTCCTGGAAATGATCCAGCGGCCGCGATGCGTTACACCGAAGCCCGTTTATCTCCAATCGCGATGGAAATGATGCGCGATATTGATGAAGACACCGTTGATTTTGTTCCTAACTATGACGGCCGCTCACAAGAACCAACGGTTTTACCTTCACGTTTACCTAACTTGCTTGTTAACGGTAGTGCGGGAATTGCGGTTGGTATGGCGACCAACATCCCACCACATAATTTGCGTGAAATTGGCGAAGCAGTAATTTTCGCGCTTGAAAATCCAGATATGAAGCCAGATGAACTTTTAAATAAGTTCTTAACAATTGTTAAAGGCCCAGATTTTCCTACTAAAGCGCTCATTGTTGGCCGCGGCGGAATTGAAGATGCATATCGAACTGGCCGTGGATCAATCACTATGCGCGCCGTTGTTCAAGTTGAAGAAATTAATAAACGTACATGCTTGGTAATTAGCGAACTGCCGTACCAAGTAAACCCAGATAACTTAGCGTTGAAAATTGCCGAACTAGTTAAAGATGGAAAAATTAAAGGAATCGCCGATGTTCGCGATGAAGGTAATGAGCGCTTAGGTCAGCGACTTGTAATTGTTTTGCAGTCAAGTGCCATTCCTAAAGTAGTTTTAAATAATCTTTATAAGCAAACACAACTTCAAGACACATTTGGTGCAAATATGTTGGCCCTTGTCGACGGTGTACCGCGTACATTGCGTCTGGATGAATTTATCCGTTACTACATTGAACACCAGATTGAAGTAATTGTTCGCCGCACTAAATATCGTTTAGCTGAAAAAGAAAAACGCGCACATATTTTGCAGGGTTACCTCAAAGCACTTGATGCACTAGATGCCGTAATCGCTTTAATTCGCGCATCAACAACCCCCGAAGAAGCCCGAACCGGTTTGATGAAACTGTTGGATGTTGATGAAATTCAAGCTAACGCAATTTTGGATATGCAACTGCGCCGAATTGCAGCTCTTGAGCGCCAAAAGATTAACGATGAATTTGACGGCTTAATGGCTGACATTGTTGAGTTAAACGCGATTTTAGTCAGCCCAGAAAAGCAGCGCGACATTGTTAAGACCGAACTCACTGATTTAGTTGCTAAATATGGCGACGATCGCCGTACACAAATCGTGGCAAGTGAAGGCGATTTCAGCGCCGAAGATTTAATTCCAGATCAAGATGTAGTTGTAACAATTACACGCGGTGGTTATTCAAAGCGCACCATGGCTGATCTATACCGATCACAACGCCGCGGAGGTCGCGGAGTTAAGGGTGCAGCGCTAAAAGAAGATGACGTTGTCGATCATTTCTTTGTTGCTTCAACACATGATTGGTTATTGTTCTTTACAAATCAAGGTCGCGTATATCGTGCCAAAGTTCACGAACTTCCAGATGCTGGACGTGATGCACGTGGTCAACATGTAGCTAACTTGATGGCATTTAAGCCGGATGAGAAAATCGCTGAAGTGTTGTCATTAAAGGATTACACAATTTCCCCATTCTTAGTTCTAGCAACTAAAAAGGGTTTAATTAAGAAAACGCCATTGAGTGAATTTGATTCACCGCGCACCGGTGGATTAATCGCAATCTCATTAAAACCAGGCGATGAAGTAGTTGGTGCATCACTTGTAAATGCCGGTGATGAACTTTTGTTGGTTTCAACTAAAGGTATGTCATTGCGCTTTACTGCAGACGATGATTCTTTGCGCCCAATGGGCCGATCAACTAGCGGTGTGATTGGAATGAAATTCCGCGCCGGTGATTCTTTGTTAACAATGGCACGCGTTAATTCAGAGTTAGCAAGTAACTCATTTGTATTTACTGCAACCGATGCGGGTTACGGCAAGAAAACCCCATTGGATGAATATCGTTTACAAGGCCGTGGTGGAATTGGAATTAAAGCGGCCAAGATCGATGAGAACTCCAGAGGCTCACTAGTGAGCGCGTTAGTTCTACGCGATGAGGATGAAGTCCTTGCGATCACATCAGCGGGAACAGTTATGCGAACTCCAGCGGCCGAAGTGCGCCAAACCGGTCGCGATTCAATGGGTGTACGCCTGGTGAACCTAGATGAAGGCGTTGTTTTGGTCTCGGTGACCAAGAACAGCGAAGATGAGATTTCGCCGAAAAGTTAGTATGGTTCGGCTCTGAGTTAAGCAGCTAACCCGCCATTTTGGGAGTTAGAGAAGTTCAAGGTAACCTTGCGCTTCTGCAATCGAGATTCATCTTTATTGCGGGCCTATAGCTCAGCCTGGTTAGAGCGCTTCCCTGATAAGGAAGAGGTCGATGGTTCGAGTCCATCTAGGCCCACCCCGCTCTCAAACGGGGACCTAGCTCAATTGGTAGAGCACCGCCTTTGCAAGGCGGGGGTTAGGGGTTCGATTCCCCTGGTCTCCACATGACAGATTCAATAAATGTATCAAGCGCGACCCTACATACATCACTCGGTGACATTGTCATCGAACTATTTCCTAATCACGCACCAAAAACAGTTGCAAACTTTGTTGAGTTAGCAACAGGAGCAAAAGAGTGGACTGATCCACGCACTGGAAATAAGACAAAGGCAAATCTTTATGACGGCACAATTTTTCACCGCGTCATCGACGGCTTCATGATTCAAGGTGGAGATCCACTTGGTCAAGGAACTGGTGGACCTGGTTATCGATTCGCCGATGAATTTCACGGAGAGTTAGTTTTTGATCGTCCTTACATTCTTGCGATGGCTAACTCAGGTCCAGGAACAAATGGTTCACAGTTCTTTATTACTGTTGCACCAACAACATGGTTGAACCGCAAGCATTCAATCTTTGGTGAAGTAAAGGATTCCGCTAGCCAGGCTGTAGTTGATGCTATTGGTAAGGCAAAGACAGGTGCTCAAGACAAGCCTTCAACACCAATCACAATCAACAGCGTTACCGTTGCTTAAACGCTCAGCTACTTACTCTTTAATCGCAGTCATCTGCGGTGCATATCTGCTGCAGCTGATTGTTCCCTCAATTCAAACGCATTTAGTTCTTCCCAATTTAGATTATTTAAAAGCGACTAACGAATGGTGGCGCTTATTTACCGTGGCCCTTGTTCACGCCGGACTCATGCATTTAGGTTTTAATATGTATGCACTCATGGTTTTAGGCAATCCCCTTGAAGCAGCTTTTGGAAAAAATAAAGTACTGATTATTTTCTTTTTCTCTTTACTAACCGGATCATTAACCTCGGCTTACTTTGCATCACCACTGAGTTATTCAGTTGGTGCATCAGGTGCGATCTTTGGTTTATTTGGGGCTTTAGCAATTGTTGGAAAACGAATCGGCGCCGATACGCGTTCAATCTATGTAATTATCGGAATTAACTTTGCGATCGGTTTTGTTTTAGGGGGAGTGGATTGGAAAGCTCACCTAGGTGGTTTGGTGGGCGGACTAATTGCCGGCCAGCTTGTTCTCAATAAACGCTAAAGAGTTATCCACAGGCGTTACCCACAATGTGGAGAGAGTTACAACGGTGTAATTAAAGAAGTGTTAGCGCCAACGTGTGGCGAGTGAAAAGCCAACACCGATAAAGCTAAAGCCAATAATCATGTTCCATGCGCCGATTCCTGGAATTGGATAATTAGTTTGAGTGACGTAGTACGTCACGATCCAGAAAAGGCCGATCAAAAAGCCGGCAACCATCGTTGGAGCTAGCCATTTAGGGCTCTCAAGTGGCTCATGTGGTGCGTGAACCACAACATCCTGAGTGCGCGCACGGCTTTCTTCAACTTTCTTGCGGAGCTTTGATTTAGGCATACGCGAAAGATACACCATGAGCAAGAATGCTCCTATGGCCACCCGGATCCTCGTCGTCGATAACTACGACTCATTTGTCTTTAATTTGGTGCAGTACCTGCAGCAGTTAGGCGCCGAATGCACAGTCGTGCGAAACGATGCCGTGGCCGCTGAAGATGCCGCTAACTATGACGGGGTACTTATCTCACCCGGACCTGGAGTTCCAGAAAAAGCTGGCGTGAGTGTTGCGATGATTAAATTTTGCGCAACTAAAAAGATTCCATTGTTTGGGGTTTGTTTAGGTCACCAAGCAATTGGCGTAGCTTTTGGTGCAACAGTTTCTAGGGCACCGGAATTACTTCATGGAAAAACTTCACTTGTGCATCACCACCAACAAGGAGTTTTTGAAGGGTTGCCATCACCATTTACTGCAACGCGTTATCACTCACTGTGTGTAGAGCGCGATACGGTCGGTGCCGATCTAGAGATTACTGGAGCAACTGAATCAGGAATTGTTATGTCGATGCGCCACCGAACTTTGCCAATTGAAGGCGTGCAGTTCCACCCCGAATCAGTTTTAACTGAACACGGTCATCGCATGTTAGCTAACTGGTTAACAATGTGTGGAGATACAAGCGCTCGCCAAAAAGCCGTTGGTTTATCACCAGTAGTTGGAACGCGTTCTTAAGGGGCTTTGTTAACCGTAATCGTTACTGATTTACCAATTGTTTGTGTTGTACCGCCATCAGGTGCCTGTCGAATAACCGTTCCAATTGGTGCAGTTGCATCGTATGCATCAATTTCTTTAACTAGGAAGCCGGCTTGAACTAAAATTGTTTTTGCTTGAATTGCATCGGTTCCAATTAGTGATGGAACATCAACTTGACCACTTGCAATTTGAAGAACAACGCCAGTACCAGCAGTAATAGTTGAACCAGGATCTGGTGTAACTTTCAAAACCGTTCCTAATGCTTGATCTGATGCAACAGCTTGAGTTTGCGCGATTACTAAACCAACTGCCGCTAAAGCTGCACGCGCATCATTTAAAGACATACCTACTAAATTCTCTGGGATTGCCGCATCGCCCGGGCCATCTGAGATGGTTAATACAACACCAGAACCTTTTTGGGCTTTAGTTGTAGCAAGAGGGATTTGGCTAGCAACTCTATTTAAAGGAATCACGGCATCATGTGCGTGCTGAATTGTTACAACATAATCTTTTAACATCGCTTGCGCATCAGCTTGTGTTAACCCAACCACATTTGGAATTTGTGGATTAGAGGCTGAGTTAGAACTTGGGCGGGTTATAAATAGTCCGGCGCCTATCAACCCAACTGCCACCACCGAACTCAATGCAGCAATTAAAATTTTGCGGCGCGAAATTTTGACTTTAGGAATTGTTGTAGTTAAAGCCTGGCCAGTACCAATTTTAAATAAATCATCCAACATCAAGCCCGCTGATTGATATCTATCTTCAGGTTTCTTAGCTAAGGCAACTGCCAGAATGATATCAACACCTTCTGGAAGTTCAGGTTGAATTTTGCTTGGTGCAACTAAAACCCCAGATACATGTTGGTAAGCAATTGAAACTGGCGTATCTCCAGAAAAGGGTGGCTTGCCAGTAAGAACTTCATACAACAAACATCCCGTGGAATAAATATCACTACGCAGATCAGCAACTTCACCCAAAGCTTGTTCTGGTGATAAATACTGCGCAGTGCCAACAATGTTCCACGTACTAGTTAACGTGGCACCTAAATCAGCTAAAGCGCGGGCAATTCCAAAATCCATCACTTTTACATCACCATGATCAGTAATCATGATGTTGGCAGGTTTAATGTCGCGGTGAACAATTCCGCGCTCATGTGAATATTCCAGCGCCGCTAAAATTCCTTCACCAATTTCAAGCGCGCGCTTAAGTGGAACTCGTTCTCCTTTATGAATTAAATCGCGCAAGGTATAACCCGAGATAAGTTCCATAACAATGTATGGCGCTGGATCTTCCCCGGAGTCATATACGGCAACAATTCCTGGGTGGTTAAGTCCGGCCGCAGCTAGCGCCTCTTTTCTGAAGCGGGCGACGAAAGATGGATCACGCGCTAAATCACTGCGCAAAATTTTGACGGCAACTTGTCGAGCAAGGCGCGTATCTTGAGCGACATACACATCGGCCATTCCGCCAGTACCAATCATTTCACCTAATTGATATCGACCACCTAAGAGCTGATTAATCATTGCGCAGCTCCTAATAATTGATGTGCGGTAACTTCTTCTTCGGTTATGTCAGCCACAATCACCGTTACATTGTCGGGCGCATCATTAATGTAGGTCGCCTCAATGAGTGCTTTTACGGCATCTTCTTTGTTGGATTTCTTTAACAAAGCTTTGATTTCTTTATCGGTTAAAACGGCTGATAAACCATCACTGCACAGCAGATATCTATCTTTAACTTTAGCTTCATACATTTGTAAAACTGGCACCACAGTTCCTTGACCCATTAACGCTTGCGTTAATACCGAGCGTTGCGGATGGTCGGCAACTTCAGATTGAGAAATTGTGCCCTGGTTAAGTAATTCTTGAATAACGGTGTGGTCATTACTTAATTGTTCAAAAGTATTTCCGCGCAACCGATAACACCGTGAATCACCGACATGTAATAGTGCAACGTTGGAATCAACAAGTAATAGCGCCGTGAGTGTTGTGCCCATTCCACGAACTTCAATTACTTCTTCGGCGTATTCGCCAATTTCAGAATCAATTGTGTGAAGTGAATTAAGCAATAAGTCTTCAGTTGAATCGGGATCGATATCTACATTAGTTAATACAGGTGTTAGTTTTTGCAAGGTCTGTATAGCAATACGTGAAGCAACTTCACCACCAGCGTGACCACCCATTCCATCGGCGACGGCAATTAAGCGGCCTGAAACAAAAGCAGAATCTTCATTTCCGCTTCGGTGTAAACCGTCGGCCGAGCGCGCATTGCTCTGGAAATAAAACGCGGTCATGGGCATAAGCCTAACCCCTGTTAATCTTTAATCATGAAAATTTATGCCCACCGCGGAGCATCCATAGATTTCCCAGAAATGACAATGGATGCTTATAAAGCCGCAGTGGATCAAGGCGCTGACGGCATGGAGTGCGATGTCCGCCTAACTAAAGACAACCAATTGCTGTTGTGGCATGACGCTGACATGAAGCGGACCGCGGGTTTTGCTGGGCGAATTGCTGAAATGACCTATCCGGAAATTAGAAAACATTATCCGCAGGCGCTTTTGTTAGAAGAGTTATTAGAACTTGCGCGCGATAATGAAATGGAACTAGCGATTGAAACTAAACATCCAGTTCCTCAAGGAAGCGCGGTAGAAAAGAAAGTTCTTGAACTGCTCGCCGAAGAAGAATTAACCGCGGATGTAGTGATCATGTCATTCTCATGGCTAGCTATTGAAAATGTTCGAAAGATCAATCCGAAAATTAAAACCGTTGCACTTTTAGAAGATAGATTTAATTACTTGATGCGCCGCTTTACTTCCGCGCCAATTCTTGGCCCTAGTGTGGAATTTCTACGCTCAAATCCTGAATTGACCCAAGAAAGCAAGCCGTTATATGTCTGGACTGTCGATGATGGCGACGATATGCGCTTTTGCTCTGACAATGGCGTTGAGGTGCTCATTACAAATAATCCGTCATATGCACGTAAGGTGCTCGGGTATCATTAGTCAGTGAGCACATATGCATATCTTGGCCCCAAAGGAACATTCACCGAAGCTGCTCTAAAAAAGATCACTTCTTCTAATGACTCCCTCATCCCCTATGCAAATGTCACTGCTGCACTTGATGCAGTTCGGGTTGGTAAAGCCCACTTTGCTTTAGTCCCTATTGAAAACTCAGTTGAAGGTGTTGTTGCACGCACTCTTGATGAATTAGCAACCGGAACACCTTTATCAATCGTTGGTGAAGTTACTTTGCCCGTTTCTTTTGCTTTAATGGCTAAGCGCGACACCGTTAATATCCGCCGCATCGCTACGCACCCACACGCAGAAGCACAATGCCGCGCGTATATCGCTAAAAATTATCCAGATGCAGAATTAATTTCTACCGCATCAACTGCTGCAGCTGCCGAAGCAATTGGCCGCGGTGAATTTGATGCCGCCATTGCTGCACCCGTCGCTGCAGCTCATTACGGCTTAACAGTTATTGCCGACAACATCGGCGACATTGTTGGAGCGATTACTCGATTTGTTTTAGTTTCAAAACCTGCGACGCCACCTAAAGCCACGGGCTTTGATCGCACGTCAATGGCGGTCTTCATCGGTATTGACCACGCGGGTGCCTTGCTCGATATTTTGACTGAGTTTGCCAAGCGCGATGTAAACCTAACTTTTATTCAGTCACGTCCAACTGGTTTGGAACTTGGCCACTACCATTTCATTATTGATGCCGAGGGCCACGTGAACGATGCTCCTGTAAAGGAGACAATAGAAGCGTTGCGAGCTATCTGCCAAGATATTCGCTTCCTCGGTTCGTATCCACGAGAAAAGGCCGGCAAATGATCGACATAAAATTTCTGCGCGATAACCCAGATGTTGTTAAAGCATCACAAAAAGGTCGTGGCGAAGATGCATCAATCGTCGATAAAGTTTTAGCAGCTGATGAATTACGTCGTGAAGCAATTGAAAAATTTGAAAAACTTCGCGCTGAACAAAATACGTTATCAAAATCAGTTGGCAGCGCAAAAGCTGAAGAAAAAGCGGCATTACTAGAAAACGCTAAAGAGTTAGCTAATAAAGTTAAAGAGGCCGATGCTAAGCGTGCAGAGCTAGAAGAGGCGGCAAAAGCTTTAATCATGCAGCTCTCAAATGTTTTAGATCCAGCTGCACCCATTGGCGGAGAAGCAGATTTTGTTGTTTTGGAACATGTAGGCACACCACGCGTTTTTGATTTTGAAGCTAAAGACCACGTAGAACTTGGAAAATTACTTGGGGCAATTGATACCGAACGCGGTGCAAAGGTTGCCGGTTCTCGTTCTTATTATTTAACGGGCTCTGGAGCTTTACTGGAATTCGCATTAGTGAACTACGCAATTTCTTCGGCGCTTAAATCTGGTTTCACTCCAGTTATTCCGCCAGTACTTGTAAATCCAGCAGCCATGGAAGGTACTGGGTTTTTAGGACAAGCTGCCGAGAATGTTTATCGAATTGAAAAAGATGATGTTTATTTAGTTGGAACTTCTGAAGTGCCGTTAGCTGCAATGCATATGGATGAAGTTTTACCGGCTGATAAATTACCAATGCGATATGCCGGTTATTCATCCTGTTTTCGACGTGAAGCCGGATCGTATGGAAAAGATACGCGCGGAATTATTCGCGTACATCAATTCGATAAAGTTGAAATGTTTTCTTTCTGCCATCCAGATCAAGCTAAAGAAGAGCATGCACGCTTATTGCAATGGGAAAAAGATTTCCTGAATGCAATGGAAATCCCTTACCGCGTAATCGATGTCGCATCAGGAGATCTGGGATCTAGCGCTAACCGCAAGTTTGATATTGAAGCGTGGATTCCTACACAAAATGCGTATCGTGAAGTAACAAGTACGTCTAACTGCACCGAGTTCCAAGCGCGCCGCCTAAATATTCGTTATAAAGATGCCGACGGCACAAAATCGGTTGCAACCCTCAACGGCACTTTGGTCGCGATTCCACGCATGATTGTTGCCATTCTTGAAAATCACCAAAATGCCGATGGAACAGTTAACGTTCCAAAAGCTCTACAACCATTTCTTGGTAAAGCGCGATTTGAGTTGGTGTGAGCAAACGTCCCAAATTAATTGCTACTGATTTAGATGGCACGATAGTTCAGCACGACGGAACAATTACACAACGAACCATCGATACCTTTACTAAAGCCAAAGACTTAGGAATTCACATATTTTTTGTGACTGGCCGACCTCCTCGTTGGATGAATGAAATCCGTGAAGCTTTTGGTTTTGGTGGAGCAATTTGTGGCAATGGCGCGATGTTGTACGACTTAATAAATCGCGAAGTCACCGAAGAGTGGTTAATTTCAAAAGAAGATCAATTAGAAGTTGCACATCGTATGCGCAAAGCTATGCCACCAATTTCATTTGCGATCGAAACTCATGATTACTACCACCGCGAAAAGAGTTATATTCCACGGTGGGATATCGGTTTAGATAACGTTGGTGTTGAACGGATCGAAGATGGAATTAAAGGTCCAGTTTTTAAAATGCTAGCCCGATGCAGTGGCGGCGAATTTACGTCCGATGAAATGTTGGAAGTAGCGTTGGTGGAGCTAGAAGGTTTAGTAACAGTCACGCACTCAAATCCACGCGAATCACTTCTTGAAATTTCAGCACTTGGTATTTCAAAAGGCACAACGTTGGCAAAAGTTGCGGGGCGATTGGGCATAGATGCTGCCGATTGTGTTTCCTTTGGTGATAATCCAAATGACTTCCCGATGTTGCAATGGTGTGGACGTTCATTTGCGATGGCCGATGGCCACCCTGATGGAATTAAATTCGCAAAAGATCTCGCCCCGTCACATGATGTTGATGGTGTAGCGATGATTATTGAGAAGTTATTAGAACTTCCCGCTTAATTTTTGGCCGATTTTTGACTAACGCCAACTTCAGGTAATCTCTCCCACGGAGGGCTCGCATAGCGGCCGAGTGCACCGGTCTTGAAAACCGGCAAACGAAAGTTTCGTGGGTTCAAATCCCACGCCCTCCGCCATTTTTTCTCAATCTCTGTGGCTGAGTTCATAGCCCGTACGCATGGTTTTCTCTGGCCGAAATATCAGCGCAAGAGGAGACTTACGCCTAGTTATTTCTATCTATGGCGGGGAGTTATTCATGTCGGGTGTTTTTTCACCAGCACGCGCGAAAATCAAAGAGCGCACCCTACGCACCGATAAATGGTGGTTACAACCACTGATTACTTTTGCAGTGTTGTTCTCTTTTATTATTTACGCGACTTTTCGCGCTTTTGAAAATGCTAATTATTTCGTTGAACCATTGATCTCACCTTTCTACTCACCATGTCTATCGCAAGCATGTATTGCTGGTTCAACTATTGCCGGCTTTACTCCAGTGAGCGCACACATTGCTAACTTTGCACTTTCCCCTGCACTTATTATTTTGATTTTCCCACTTGGTTTCCGCATGACCTGTTATTACTACCGCAAGGCGTACTACCGCGCATTTTGGTTATCACCACCAGCATGTGCAGTTGCTGAGCCACATGAAAAATACACAGGCGAAACTCGCGCACCACTAATCTTGCAAAACGCACATCGTTGGTTTTTTTACGCCGGTTTAGTTTTCAATGTGTTCTTAACCTATGACGCAATTATTTCTTTCAAGAATGCCGAAGGACAGTGGGGACACATGAGTGTTGGTTCACTTGTGTTACTTGTTAGCTCATCACTTCTTTGGTTCTACTCTTTGTCGTGTCACACATGCCGCCATACTGTTGGTGGACGTTTAAAGCATTTCTCAAAGCATCCAGTTCGCTACAAGCTATGGACATGGGTTTCAATTCTTAATCACAAGCATCAACAATTTGCTTGGTACTCACTTGCCGCCGTTGCTTTTGCTGACATTTATGTTCGCCAAGTTGCATCTGGCGCCTGGACAAATTTTTACTTCTTCTAAGGGGAATCGACTATGACTATCGAACGCCATAATTACGATGTCCTTGTTATTGGTGCAGGAGGCGCGGGTTTGCGCGCTGCCGTTGAAGCCCGTGAAGCAGGTTTGCGTGTAGCCATCATCTGTAAATCATTATTTGGTAAAGCCCACACAGTTATGGCCGAAGGTGGCGCTGCGGCATCAATGGGAAATGTGAATGATAATGACAATTGGATGGTTCACTTTCGCGACACTATGCGCGGTGGCAAATTCCTCAATCATTTCCGCATGGCCGAACTCCATGCCAAAGAAGCCCCAGATCGCATTTGGGAGCTTGAAACGTGGGGCGCGTTATTTGATCGCACTAAAGCCGGAAAGATTTCACAACGTAACTTTGGTGGACACGAGTACCCACGTCTTGCACATGTTGGTGATCGCACAGGTCTAGAACTTATCCGAACAATGCAGCAAAAAATTGTTCAACTGCAACAAAAAGACGGTCGCGAAACTGGCGACATGGAAAGCGGAATTAAAGTTTATGCCGAATTAACAATCACTGACATCTTGAAAGAAAATGGAAAGATTTCAGGTGCTTACGGTTACTGGCGCGAATCAGGTTCAGAGGTTTTATTTGAAGCACCTGCAGTAATTATTGCAACTGGTGGCGTTGGTAAAACTTTCAAAATTACTTCTAACTCATGGGAAGGTACCGGCGATGGGCATGCACTCGCGCTAAAAGCTGGCGCAAACCTTGTTGATATGGAGTTCCTACAGTTCCACCCAACAGGAATGGTGTGGCCACCTTCAGTTCGTGGAATTTTAGTAACTGAATCAGTTCGCGGTGAAGGTGGAGTTTTAACCAACACTAACGGCGAACGTTTTATGTTTAAGTACATCCCAGATGTATTCAAAGATAAGTACGCCGACAATGAAGCCGAAGCAGATCGTTGGTATGAAGATCAAGATAACAATCGCCGGCCGCCAGAATTATTGCCACGCGATGAAGTTGCACGCGCAATTAACACTGAAGTAAAAGCTGGCCGCGGAACTGAACACGGCGGCGTTTTCTTGGATGTTTCTAAGCGTTTATCGGCAGAAATTATCAAAAAGCGTCTTCCATCTATGTGGCACCAGTTCTATGAATTAGCTGGCGTAGACATCACTAAGGAAGCAATGGAAGTTGGCCCAACGTGTCACTACGTTATGGGCGGCGTTGAAGTTGAGCCAGATACTGCCGCAGCAGTTGGAGTTCCAGGTTTATTTGCCGCTGGTGAAGTTGCCGGCGGAATGCATGGTTCAAATCGTTTGGGTGGAAACTCATTGACAGATCTTTTGGTATTCGGTCGTCGCGCAGGTATTGGCGCGATTGATTACGTTAAGAACAATGGTGCAAACCCAGTTAGCCAAGCGGCAATCGCTGCAGCTGCAGCCAAGATTCAGGCACCATTTGATCGCCAAGGCGGAGAAAACTCTTACTCCTTACACGCAGAGTTACAGGAAATTACACACAACCTTGTCGGAATTATTCGAACTAAAGTTGAATTAGAAGAAGCAATTATAAAAATTGCCGAAATTCGCAAGCGCAGCGCAAATGTTTCAGTAAGCGGGGGACGAAAGTTCAACCCAGGGTTCCACTTAGCTTTTGATTTAGACAACATGTTGTTAGTTGCCGAATCAACAGCAAAATCAGCGATCAATCGCGAAGAATCTCGCGGTGGTCATACTCGCGATGACTTCCCGGGCATGAATAATAAATGGCGCCAAATCAATAATATTTCCTCCTTTGATGGCAACCAAGTAAATATTCGCGAACAAGTTCTGCCAACAATTCCTAAAGAACTCTTTGACCTTTTTGACGTTCACGAGTTGGAGAAATACATGACACCGGAAGAAATTGCGAAAGGCGGTTCCAACTAATGGCACGCAATATTAAACTTCGCATCTGGCGTGGAGATTCAACTGATGGCGCACTTAAAGATGTAGTTGTAGAGGCCAATGAAGGTGAAGTTGTTCTCGATGTCATTCACCGGGTTCAAGCAACACAAATGGGCGATCTTGCCGTTCGTTGGAACTGTAAGGCTGGTAAGTGTGGCTCTTGTTCAATGGAAATTAATGGAAAGCCTCGTCTGGCTTGCATGACACAAGTTGCATCATTTGGTGAAGAGGAAACAATCACAGTTACACCACTTCGCGCATTCCCTGTTATTAAAGATTTAGTGACCGATGTGTCCTTTAACTACAAAAAAGCAATGGAAATTCCAGCGTATGAGCACCCTAAAGATTTAGCTCCGGGCGAAGCGCGCATGGAACAGATCGATGTCGAGCGCAGCCAAGAGTTCCGCAAGTGCATCGAATGTTTCTTGTGCCAAGATGTTTGTCACGTTGTCCGCGATCACGAAGAAAATAAGAAATCTTTTGCGGGTCCACGATTCTTTATCCGTATTGCAGAGCTAGACATGCACCCACTGGATACTTTGAAGAATCGAAAGAAGACTGCGCAAGAAGAACACGGCCTTGGAATGTGCAACATCACCAAGTGCTGTACCGAAGTCTGCCCTGAGCACATTCGTATTACCGACAACGCGATCATTCCTATGAAGGAGCGCGTTGTAGATATTAAATATGACCCAGCACGCTGGTTAGGTTCAAAGATTCGGCGCCGCGAGGGTCTTTAATAGAGACATGAAATTAATCCTGCGCTGGGCTGCACTCGCTTTATCGTTTTGGGTTGCTACGGCATTGATTCCAGGAATCGATGTTAAAGGTGGCTTCACGACATATCTGTGGGTCGCACTTCTTTTTGGTTTACTCAATGCAACTTTAGGAAGTTTTCTCAAACTTCTTACCTTGCCGGCAGTAATTTTAACGCTGGGTTTATTTTTAGTCGTTGTTAACGCCGCCATTTTGGAACTTGTTGCACGGTGGAGCGACAAATTAGATGTCACTAATTTTTGGTCAGCCGTTCTTGCTGCAATCGTCATTAGCGTTGTTACACGTTTAGTGTCAGGTGTTTCTAAGAAAGCGCTCCCACACTGAAATCTCTAGCTTTAGTCTCACTAGGGGGAGTTTTCGGCTCCCTGGTCCGTTTTTGGTTGGGAATTCAAATAGCCGATGGACGCAATGCAACATTAACGGCCAACTTGGTTGGTGTAGCGATTGCAACTTTTCTGATTGTTTTAATGGAGCGCCGTGGCACCGTTGATCTGCGGCATTTTTTACTTCCCGGTTTTTGTGCCGGCCTCACTACTTTTTCTGCGGTAGCAGGTTTAACTCTTACTCCCAAAGAGGGTGGCCAACTTTTCTTAATGCACAACGTGCTTTTCTCACTATTGATTATTCTCTTTGTTCTACCAATTTCTAGAAAATTAATTCCGGTGCGTTCATGAGAACTTTATTTGTAATTCTGGGTGCAGCAATTGGCGCACCAACGCGCTTTGCTGTTGACCAATACATTCGCAAATTCAGCACTAAACCTTATGGAATTTTTGTAGTTAATATTCTTGGCTCGTTTGTGTGGGGTTTAGCGATGAATACATCAATGAATCTGCACGCACTATTTGTAGTTGGCTTCGCAGGTTCATTTACAACATGGTCAACTTTCATGCTCGATTTCTTTTTGGCCTACGAATTAAAGAACTACAAGGCAGCAGCCATTAACCTCAGTGCTTCACTTGGTTTTGGTTTACTGGCAGCGTGGGCAGGAATTCACTTAGCGAAGTGAAGCCATCCAGCTTTCAACTTCATCTGGATGATGCGGAATATTTTCGCTCAAATTAATGTAGCCATCTTCGGTTACTAAGACGTCATCTTCAATTCGAATTCCAATACCGCGATATTCAGGTGGGAATAGTTCGTCATCACTTTGAATATAAAGACCTGGTTCAACAGTTAAAATCATTCCCGCTTCTAGAATGCCATCGCGATATTGATCGGTGCGCGCTTGAGCACAATCATGCACATCCATACCTAACATATGAGCGACACCGTGCAGAGTCCAACGCT